>JAJQIL010000063.1 GCA_021199235.1 Lachnospiraceae bacterium
TCGTCAGGCACAAAATCTAATATATCCCCAACATTACAATCCAGAGCTGTGCAAACTTTCAATAGTATATCCATGCTCACTGTTTCTCCCTTGGACAGCTTTGTCATCGAATTCCAGCTGATGCCTGCAGTCGCCTGGAGATCCTTCTTCATCATGTCCTTATCAATCAGCAGTTTCCATAATTTCTTATAACTCGGCTTCAGCTTCATTTTATTACCTCAGTACTCTTCTTAAGATTGTAATTTACCCGTTGCGCAGCGTGGTTCAGGAAAAAACACGCCATAATGGAAAAAGTATAACATATCACTTTTGCTTTTACAAGCCCATCTCACGAAACAAATGAATCGTTCATGCGATCCTCCGTGGTATTTTTAACTTCTGATTGTAGAATAAAAAGTAATGTGCTATACTGATGGCAAACTTTTTATAAAGAAAGTAAACCGTAGGAAAGGAAGGAGAAATGATCCATGGCATCGATCAAAAAACGTGGCAATTCGTACCGCGTCATTGTTTCAAATGGCCGTGACGCGCAGGGAAAGCAAATAATTGAAACAACAACCTTTGTGCCGGATCCGAAGCGAACTGAGAGACAGAATCAGAAAGCGTTACAGGAATTTGCCATTGACTTTGAACGGAAAGTAAAGTCCGGAAATGTTCTTTCCGGTGAAAAAATGACGTACAGCGAATATATAGAAAAATGGATGAAAGACTATGCGCAGGTCCAGATGAAGCCCACATCAGTGGAACGCTGTGAAACATCACTAAACAATCAGATTCTGCCTGCACTTGGCCATCTGAAAGTCGCAAATATAAAACCATTACACATTCAGGATCTGTATACGAATCTACAGAATGAGGGGTATATAAGGGAAGGAAAACATTACAGCTACAGCGCAAATACCATCAAGCGGATCCATCAGATCATCAGCAGCAGCCTGAGCACTGCGGTTCTCTGGGGTATAATTGACAGCAACCCTGCTTCACGCGTCAGGCCTCCCCGTGTAGAAAAGCAGGATGATGTGAAACATTTTACACCGGAGCAAATGGACATCTTTCTTGAGTTTCTGGATAAGCCCTATATGGTCACCTACAGGGGCAGAGCAAAAAAGGACGGTTCTCCGTCGAATGAACACTCTGAGTTTCATACGGTACCTCTGCAGCACAAGGCCCTGTTCTATCTTGCCATCTACGGAGGATTCAGACGAGGAGAGCTGATTGCTCTCACATGGGATGATATTGATTTCGATAAACATACAGTAAGGATCACGAAAACAGCTGCCAGAACCAAAGAGGGAACAATTACCGAAACGCCAAAGTCTTTCGCAGGATACCGCACTATTTCTGTTTCAGCGGAAGCCTTCGCCGTCCTTCAGGAGCACAAAATCGAACAGCAGCGTCATCAGAGTTCGGTTGGCTCATACTGGCAGGGTGGCAATTACGTATTTACACAGAATAATGGCCGCCAGATGGATATTGGTACTCCAAATAAAGTTTTCCAGAAAACGATTCGTCGTTACAACGAAACTCCGGACGGAATGATAGAGCCACTGCCAGTAATTACTCTTCACGGCCTCCGTCACACCTCAGCCACGATCCTGATTGCAGAAGGAGTGGATCCGAAGACCGTACAGAACCGTCTCGGGCACAGCGAAATATCTACTACCATGGATATATACAGCCACGCTCTCAAAAAGCAGGATGAAGCTGCAGCAGACGCAATCGCCAGAGGATTAAAAGGAAAACACAGTGCAGCGTCTTAAAATTGAGATAATGACAAATTTGGCATTATTCAAATAAATGCAGAAAGTCAGATTCTTTCTATTCGCTGTTAACCAAATCGCTCATTTTTTCAAAAACGTTAACCAAATGTTAACCAATTTTAGCTTTCGGCCATGAAACCGGTCTTTCCTTGAAACAGTAAAAACGCCGAAACCCTTGATTTTAAAGGCTTTTCGGCGTTTTTTCTTTCGTCGATGCGACAGGATTTGAACCTGCGACCTCTGCGTCCCGAACAAAACAAATAGTGGTTTCTCTGGCGGAATCAAATGGCACGTAAATGCCTGAAATGCCTTTAAATCCGGGCATTTTCAGAACCCACTCGGAAAACGTCAGAGAAACGGAAGCACAATTCATTTTACAAAGTGTTAGAACGAATGTTAGAACGCGGCAAATAATAGCACCATTATAAGCGATTCACCTGAATCCACACCATCAATACACCCAATCCGCTGTACAATAACGGACTCAAAATCAGTGCGAGCGCAAGCCACACACCAATCGAGACTTGAACAGGAAATGCCGCAAGTAAAGAAATACTCTGAACGGGCGCTTCTAAACACCTAAGGGAAGAAAAGCGCACCAACAGCAAAAGATCCTTCAGATAAAAGAGAATGGATAAAAACGCGCAGCAAACAAAAACAGTTCCGGCTTTTGTCCTGACAATCATTTTACGCCCCCGCTTTGTGACATAAAGTACGCGAAAAAGCCGCTTCTTTTCGCAGGAAGCAGATAATACCGTAATCAAAACAATAGCAAAAATCAGGGCAGGCCGCACACCCATGCTTCCGGCCAGTTCTTCATAGTAGGAGTCAAAAATAAGCCATGTCCCGTTTTCTTCGGCCTGCAGGCTGCGCTCATAAAATGCTTCTATCGCCTCGCGCCAGCTATAGTAATCATGATACTGCTCCCGGTAGGCAAGATAGGTGTCTGCATCTATTTCACGCCGGCTGTATTTTCCTTCCATCTCTGTCTCCTG
>JAJQIL010000014.1 GCA_021199235.1 Lachnospiraceae bacterium
CTAAACAGACAAAAATATAGGATTTTATATAGTCCCATTCATTGGGAAAGTTTTACTGTAATATAACTGTTCAGTACCTTCACCCTGTAGTTTCTGTATTATCATGATTCAGCGTAACTGTTCAGTGCCTTCGCTCTTACGTCAGTTTACACGCGGTATGCAAAGCCGCAGCGCTTATCGTTCTGAAGTATAAGCTTTCAGGCAGACATTCGTCTCAAATATTTCCTGCGTATTCTCCCAGGATATACCATATCGGCTCAGGTAGCTTTCCTTGCCCTCTGTGGTCACATTCTGTGTATATTCATCTGACCGGTATTCGACCGCAACCGGATTGGTCTCACCAGGAACATGGATTTTCACCACAACTGCAAACCGCTCTCCTTCGGCAAGCTCCTGCTCCGCATCCAGATCCACGGTGTAAAAGCCCATATCCTCAAGGCTCCCGCTCTGCAGAAATTCCATGCGGTCAAAAGAGTCCGTTCCGTCAAAATCATGCACCAGATAAATCTCATAGGAAGCGTCTTCTCCAGTCGCGTAAAACCCGACCGCCGAGAGGAGCTCTTCCCCCTCCGCTGTATAGACATTCGCGAAATAACAGTCTTCGGACTCGTAGCCCTGCTGCCCCTGCCAGCCGCAAGGGTCATACTGATAGAGATGATCGTAATTGTCCTTGTCCTCGATCCGCGTATAGGCTACGGCTACAGAGCCAATATTCGGGTCAGAATAGGATACATAAAAAATACCGTCCTCCCCAAAGTCGCTCCCCCAGGTATTCAGACAGATAAACGCGCCGTCCTGATCCGGTGCAGAAGCAAACCGGTCCGCCGCCCAGGAATCGTCCCATCCCAGAATCAGCACGTCGTGATTCTGCGTCATTTCTTCCGTATAATAATAGGAAGAAGTCGATGCGTTATAATATCCCGCTCCGTCCGCGGCCGTATCATGATCCATATAGAGGGATGTCTGTACAGAGCCATAAGTATACACAGTTTCCTTAATTTTTTCAATAGAAGAATCCAAAAAAACGCGGACTTCCTGCACATGCACCGCCGCGGACAATCCTTCCGGCGAGTATTCATCCCCGTATAGATCCTCAGCCTCGGTCACAGGCCCCTGCCAGCCGCAAAGATAAGCCATAAGCATCAGATAATCGCCGCCGTCATTGACATCCACCGTAAAAGCATTCTGACGGGTCAGATGGTCAGCCGAAAAAACAATCTGCTGCAGCGGAAGCAGCGCCGTCTCCAGCGCCGAAGTCGCCGTGATCGCCCAGCAAGTCCCATAAGAGCCCTGATTTTTCACCGTAGGCATTTTACCAATATCGCCCGCATACCAGTATGAAGGAAGGTCCGCATCTGACGCAGAGGAAACATCTGTCAGGGCTAACGAAAACAGAAGCAGTGCCAAAGCACTCGCCAGCAGCCACGCACCAGAGGTTTTCATCGCCCTTTTCTTTCTCAAATAATCCACCGTCGTCCTTTACCTGCATTCTATCTGCCATTGAAATGATCTGACTGGTTCCTCTTCGGCGGACGCGGCCCCGGAAACTGATAATAATATGCTTTGATCATGCCATTGTAAATCTTCCGGTTCTTAGCCGCCTTTTTGCCGATGTATTTTTCCGCATCCTCATAGGAAGTGATCACATACTCCGACCAGGAATCAAGCCGTGCAAAGGCTTCGCCTGTCTCCCGGTACAGAGCGGGCAGCGCCGCCTTCTCCTCCAGACGTTCCCCATACGGCGGATTCGTGATCACAAATCCATATTTTTTCGGATGATGAAGTGCGCTTACCGGACGCTGCTGGAAATGGATCAGCTGCTCCACGCCGGCCCGCCGCGCGTTCTCCCGCGCCGCCTTAACGACCTCTCCGTCAATATCGTATCCCTGAATGTCGCAGTCTTCCGGCATCCGGATCAGATCCTGTGCCTCTTCCACCGCGTCATACCAGTGCTTTTTTTCAATCAGGTTCTGCCAGTGTTCAGCCGTAAACGACCGCTCCATTCCGGGCGCGATATTCGCCGCCATCATTGCCGCCTCGATTGGGAAGGTACCGCTGCCGCAAAACGGATCTACAAGGATCCGGTCAGCCTTCCAGGGAGTCAGATAAATCAGTGCGGCAGCAAGCGTCTCAGAGATCGGAGCCTTTGCGGTAAGCTTCCGATACCCTCTTTTGTGCAGAGATTCCCCGGTCGTATCCAGCGCCAACACGGCCTCATCCTTCATAAAAAACACACGGATCGGATAAGACGCTCCATCCTCCGGGAACCATTCAAGCCGATAAACACTCTTTAAACGCTCTACCACAGCCTTTTTCACGATTGACTGAATGTCCGAGGGACTAAACAGCCTGCTTTTCACTGTGGTCGCCTTCGTCACCTGAAACTTCGCATCCCGCGGGAGGAATTCCTCCCACGGCATGGCCTTCGTGCCCTCAAACAATTCATCATATGTCTCGGCGTGTACGCTGCCCACTTTCAGAAGAATCCGCTCCGCCGTACGCAGGAATACATTCGCCATTGCGATGGCCTGCGCATCCCCCAAAAACGTGACCCGGCCATCTTCCACACTGCTGATCTCATAGCCGAGATCCGTGATTTCTCTTTTCAGCACCGCTTCCAGTCCAAAATGGCAGGGCGCCATCAGTTCCATCATTTTTCTCATATGTTTTCCCATCTTTTTTTCTATTATTCTAAAGGCTGACCGGCTCTCTGTCAATAAAAAAACAATTACCGAACCAGATTC
>JAJQIL010000050.1 GCA_021199235.1 Lachnospiraceae bacterium
TTCTCCGGGGCCTATGTTAAAAATTTTTCAGGACATTTTCAAAAACGCTTGACATAAAAAAGTATTACTGACATCCGCACCTTGCGGCAGCCATTGCCGCGGCACAGATCAGACCGCCGGCCACAAGCGCATCCATCGTAGAATTTGTGGAAATCAGATCGTCCAGCTGAAAACAATACATCCAGTACAGAGCAGCCGCTATGGCAAATACCGCAAGCTGCAGCAATTCCCTCCGGATACCCGAAGAAAAAGCACCGTGCACCAGCAGCAGAATTCCAAACAGTACAAGCATGCCGAACAGTCCGAAACAGAGTGTCCGCACTGACCCGCCAACCAGGATCGGGCTGCGCTCCAGAGAACAGACCACCACCATGATTCCCAGCGCGGCCAGCCAGATTCCATACAGAATTTTTTCGATCACTTCGATTTTTTCTCCCGCTCCGATTTTTTTCACTCTCTGCGTATCTTCCGTTTCCACTGACTGCCATCCTTTCTACAGTTTCCCTGTTTTCAGCCATTCCTTACAGAATCACGATCTCTCCGGCAGGCCGTTCTTCGCATCCCACATCACCAGGATTGTTCCGGAACGCACTTCCACACTGCTTTCTTTTCCGGTAAATTCATTGCTGACGCCCAGCGCCCGGTCGCAGGTCAGTTCTGCATCTTCCAGCGTATATTTCAGGCCTCGCTCGAACACACCGGATGCCTGTTCTCCCATACAAAATACGGAAATCATCCCGACTGCACTTTGGGGAAATGAAAGCTTCCCGTTCGTAATGGCCGTGATGACCATACCGGATCCGATCAGATAAGCAGCAAGACCTTCCCGTGCCATCCCGGTCAAAAGCTGCAGGTTCGCAACCGTATGGTCGAGCCGTTTTCCGCCAAGTCCCCCGTAAAGGAAAAAAGTCCGGTACCCTTCTTCCTTCGCGTACGCTGCCGCAAGAGCCATATCGGTATCATCCTTGATCGGTGAATGCCGGATCAGATGCCGGTGTTCCGGCACGATCTCAAGCGAGTCAAAATCACCCAGAAGAACATCCGGCTCCATACCTCTTTCGCGCAGGTAACGGTAACCGCCGTCCGCCGCAATGAGAAAATCCCCCGGGCAAGGCGGCATAAGAAAGCCGTCAAAATCTCCCGCACCTACTATAAAACATCGGTTTTCCGTACTCATGCAGCCACTCCCTTTATAAGTCACACATATACCAGGCGCCACCTTACCCCGGCATCCACCGGGACCGCGTACCGCCCTGATCAGTTACTATAAATCTACTATCCGATACATATGATGCACGCCGGGCAGGAATTTCTCCAGCACATCCGCCGTGCGCAGCCGCAGGCTCGACGTATTGACGCAGGGGTGACAGCCAAAATATTCCGGCTTTGTCACATCGCGGTCGATCAGCAGCTGCACCCGGTTCTCCTTATCGTTCATCAGCCCCATAACGCTCACCGAACCGGGATGAATGTTCAGCAGCTCCACCATATACGATTCGTCCGCAAAAGAGAGGCGCGGCGTCCCAATCTGATGGCACAGTTCTTTTGTCACAAATTTCTTTTTGCCGGGCATCAGAAGCAGATAAAAATCCGTCTTCTGCCGGTTGCAGAGGAACAGGTTCTTGCAGATCTCAATTCCAAACAGTTCGTCCACACCCTTGCAGTCGTCAATCGTCATGGCGGCTTCGTGATCCGCCCGGTCGTATGGAATGCCCATCCCGTCCAGCAGGTCGTACACCGCGATCTCCCGCTGCTGCCGCCCGCTTAGATTTTCAGGTCTTCCGTGAAAAATATCCATGATCGCCCTCCTGTTAAAAAAGGAAAAGGCTGCTCCCCTTTGGAACAGCCCTGAATCGAAAATGGAGATAAGCGGGCTCGAACCGCCGGCCTCTTGAATGCCATTCAAGCGCTCTCCCAGCTGAGCTATATCCCCATAATCCGTAGCTCGTGTTTTCATACGTACTTCACAGCAAATGCGAAGCTCTGTTCTGAATCATTGAAAATGGTAACTGTTGAGTACTTTCTCAGTTACGTATAATCTGTAAAAACCCAGGGTGCCGTTTCCGACCATCTGACTCCTGGCTGTGCCAGGTGGGTAACCGCAGCGCCGATGTCTGCCTTCCACTGCAAACGGAGGCCTGGCATCGACCGACGCGATATAGGAATCCCATTTAAAGTAATTGCAGGTTCAACACGACCGGAGTGTCGAACACCCCAGGAAAATAATAACTGTAAGTCACACACAAATCACATGCTTCCGTGTGTTTTCTGAAACTTAGTATACCCCAATACGGTCATTTTCGCAACCGGAATTTTGCTCTTTTCTGTAAACAAAGGACAGAACTATGAAAGTGTTTCATATGTCTGACGGATTGCCTTAATAAAGTCCTCACTGTTCAAAACCGTGACATTCTCAAGCGTCGTGATCAGAGCAAGGTCTTTCGTCATCTTTCCGCTCTCGATAGTCTGGATCACAGCCTTTTCCAGACGGTCAGCGTACTGCTCCAGCTCCTGGATGCCGTCCAGTTCGCCGCGCTTGCGGAGTGCGCCTGTCCAGGCAAAAATTGTCGCCACGGAGTTGGTCGAAGTCTCCTCGCCTTTCAGGTATTTGTAGTAATGGCGCTGCACAGTGCCGTGCGCTGCCTCATACTCATATTTTCCGTCCGGGGATACCAGCACGGAGGTCATCATGGCGAGAGAGCCGAATGCGGAGGAGATCATGTCGCTCATGACATCGCCGTCATAGTTCTTGCAGGCCCAGATGAATCCGCCCTCTGACTTCATCACACGCGCAACTGCATCGTCGATCAGTGTATAGAAATAGACAATGCCCGCCTTTTCAAAGCGTTCCTTGTACTCCGCATCATAGATTTCCTGGAAAATATCCTTGAACGTGTGATCGTATTTTTTGGAAATCGTGTCCTTCGTCGCAAACCAGAGATCCTGCTTTGTATCCAGCGCGTAATTAAAGCAGCTGCGCGCAAAGCTCGCAATAGATTTGTCAATGTTATGCATCCCCTGCAGGACGCCCGGTCCCTTGAAATCAAAGACCGTCTCGCTTATCTTAGTGCCGTCCTCGCCGGTGAAGAGAAGCTCCGCCTTGCCCGGACCCGGCACATCGATTTCTACATTTTTATAAACATCACCGTAGGCATGTCTCGCAATCGTGATCGGCTTTTTCCATGTGCGTACATAGGGCTCAATGCCCTTTACCGTGATTGGTGCGCGGAATACCGTGCCGTCCAGAATCGCGCGGATGGTGCCGTTCGGGCTTTTCCACATCTCTTTCAGGTCGTACTCCGTCATGCGGGCCGCATTCGGAGTGATGGTCGCACATTTGACAGCTACACCGTACTTTTTGTTTGCATTCGCGCTGTCGATCGTCACCTGATCGTTCGTCGCGTTGCGGTTTACCAGACTAAGATCGTAGTACTCGCTTTTCAGGTCCACATACGGGCAGATCAGCTCGTCCTTGATCATCTTCCAGAGTACGCGTGTCATCTCGTCGCCGTCCATCTCCACAATCGGTGTCGTCATTCTGATTTTTTCCATAATATTGTCTCCTCCTCATATGCCACAACTGCCTGCGTCATCTGAAATTATAATTTGTCAGACCAGACTGCGCAAGTCTTTCTGTATATTCCGAAAAAATTTCGTTTTCCTTCTTTATACGATCGGCTTGTACTTTCTTCTCCGGCGCTTCCGCCGCTTTTTCTGCCCGTGCTGCTGCCGGTATTCGTTGATCGTCTCCAGGATCGTACTGTAGTCCCGTTCAAAAAGTTCCTCGGAAATCTGTGGTGCCAACGTCTCCTCCGGCACGCGCTCCAGAATCTTGTCGATAACAAATTCCTTGCTCTTTCCCGCGTATTTGGGCATGTCGTTGAGCGCCTGTATGCGAACCAGCTCCGGCCGCCACAAAAGACTGAGCTTCTGCTTTCTGCGCATATTGGGATTAGCCGCAGCTTTGCGAAGCACATAGAAATCCGGCTCGCCGCTCTCCCTGACCTCGCGTTCCACCGTAATGATACCCCAATATTCCGGCACATGTTCCTCAATATGCATGGCGTGGCTCGTACCGACCACTACAATATTCTGATCAAAATACCGGTCGTAATCCTCGACCTGACTGCGCAGGCGCGTGTAAGAATCCGCGTCGCTTTTGATCTCAATTCCGATCACAAGCTCCGGCGTCACCATCACGATATCCGCGCGGGAGCCTCCCATCCGCTTTTCTTCAAATATGCGGATCTTCCCATAGGTCTCTTCGAGGAAATCAAAGAGCGGCTCCCGGATATCTTTGTCTTTCAGTGTCGTTTTCCCTTTGCTATCGCTCACTGCTTTCCGTCCGTTTCCATTATCTGCCGCAGATCTGCTCTGCACAACCGTGGCGCACACTGCACCCTTCTTACGCATTGCTCTCTTCTTATGCCATGCGCCTTTCTGTATCAGATCCGCATCGTCAGGCTGATCCGCTTTTTCTGCAGATCAACACTCAAAACTTTAACCTCGACAATATCGCCCACGCTCACGACCTCCAGCGGATGCTTCACAAACTTTTTGTTCGAAAGCTGCGAAATATGCACCAGCCCGTCCTGATGGACGCCGATGTCGACAAACGCACCGAAATCAATGACATTGCGGACCGTCCCCTTGAGGATCATGCCCTCTCTTAAATCCTTCATTTCCAGCACATCCGTGCGCAGGATCGGCTTCGGCATCTCATCACGCGGATCGCGCCCCGGGCGCGCCAGCTCGTTCGCGATGTCCCGCAGGGTCGGCTCACCGACGCCAACCCGTTCCGCCATTTTCCTGTAATCGCGGATGCGGACCAGCTTCACGTTCTGCGCGAAAAAGCTTTCTTTTGTATGTCCCAGCTCGGCAAGAAGCTTCTCTGTCGCCGCATAGCTCTCCGGATGGATGCTGGTCTGATCCAGAGGTTCCGTGCCGCCCGTGATGCGCATAAAGCCTGCGCACTGTTCAAAGGCTTTCGGCCCCAGCTTCGGCACCTTCAGAAGGTCGCGGCGGCTTCGGAAGCGGCCGTTCGCCTCTCTGTACACGACAATATTTTTCGCAATTGTCTTCGTAATACCGGAAATGTGCTCCATCAGCGGTGCCGACGCCGTATTCAGATCCACACCGACGCGGTTCACACAGTCCTCCACGACGCCGTCCAGCGCCTCTCCCAGCTTTTTCTGATTCATATCGTGCTGGTACTGTCCGACACCGATGGACTTCGGATCGATCTTGACCAGCTCGGCAAGAGGATCCTGCACACGCCGTGCAATGGACGCCGCGCTGCGCTGCCCTACATCAAAATTTGGAAATTCCTCAGTCGCCAGCTTACTCGCGGAATACACGGAAGCTCCTGCCTCGTTCGTGATCACATAAGATACCTTCTGCGGAATCTCTTTTAATATCTCAACAATGACCTGCTCCGACTCGCGCGAAGCTGTGCCGTTCCCCACAGAGATCAGGGTCACGCCGTATTTTGCGATCAGCTTTTTAACCGTATCCTTAGTCGCGCGGATTTTTGTCTCATTCGTCGGCGCGGTTGGAAATACCACCGCGGTATCCAGCACCTTCCCGGTCTCGTCCACAACAGCCAGCTTGCAGCCCGTACGGAATGCCGGGTCCCAGCCGAGCACGACCTGTCCCGCGATCGGCGGCTGCATCAGCAGCTGCTCCAGATTCTTTCCAAATACAGAGATGGCCCCGTCCTCGGCTTTCTCCGTCAGGTCGCTGCGGATCTCGCGTTCGATCGCCGGTCCGATGAGGCGGCTGTACGCGTCCTGCACGGTATCCTTCAGTACCGGAGCCGTGTAAGGGTTCTCCCGCGTAATGACCTGATGCTCTAAATAAAGAAGAATTTTTTCTTCCGGCGCCTCAATCTTTACCGTCAGAATCTTTTCTTTCTCTCCGCGGTTCAGCGCGAGGATCCGATGCCCCGCCGTCTTCGCCAGCGGTTCAGTATAATGGTAATAATTCTCATAGACGGACTGCGCCTTTTCATCCTTCGCCTCGCTCGTAATCAATCCCTCGCGCATGGTCATCTCGCGGATGCGCAGCCGATACGAAGCTTCATCTGAAACAGCCTCCGCTATAATATCGCACGCACCGGCAATTGCTTCCTCCACGGTGCGTACTTCTTTTTCTTCTGATAAATACTCCTTCGCGTCCTCCGCAAGCGGGCGGTTCGTCATCTGCAGCCGGATCAGATCCGCGAGCGGCTCCAGCCCTTTCTCCTTCGCCACCGTCGCGCGGGTGCGGCGCTTCGGACGGTACGGGCGATACAAATCCTCCACCACAACGAGCGTCTGCGCTTCCTCGATCTGTTTTCGAAGCTCCGGCGTCAGCTTGCCCTGCTCCTCGATCGTAGCCAGCACCTGCGCCTTTTTCTCTTCCAGATTCCGCAGGTATGTAAGCCGCTCCAACAGCGAACGCAGCACCTCATCATTCAGCGACCCGGTCGCTTCCTTGCGGTACCGCGCGATAAAAGGGATCGTATTGCCGTCGTCGATCAGATTCACGGCCGCCTCTGCCTGAGCTGGACGGATAGCAAGCTCCTGTGCAAGTGTTTTTATAATATCCATGTTTTCTCCAATCTGTCTGAAAGTTATAAATCCACTCTCATCTAATCCAAACATCTAATTGACTTATTAAACCAATTGCAATTTGATTCGTAATATATCCATCTGCCTTCTTCATACTTTGCAATTTTTCTAAACTCTTCTGTATTATCGTAAATCACCGCCAAATCACATAACGGCAATATATTTTTTAAATTAAATAATGAAATGTCATACCGTTTTCTTATTAAAGATTCTTCTATCCCATGACCACCATTTTCCACGCGCTGTCGAACTCTTTTTACAGCCAGATCAGCATCGGACAGTCCCACATAATACAATCGTATCAAAAATCCCTGCTCTTTTGCAGTGAGAATCGTTCTAACATTCGTACGGCCAGCTAACGTTGTTTCCTGATTAAAAGAAATGCCTTCTTTGATATATCGTTTTATCTTTACAGCCGCTTCTTTCATTGCTTTCCACTGATCTTTTTCATTTTTCCAATTTCCGCCATTGGAAATCAATATTTCGTCCGAATTTACCCATTTATCCTGAGTATTCGGGTTCATGATTTTATATATTGTGGATTTTCCGGCGCCATTGGCTCCAGCATACAGTGTGTAAACTCTTTTATCATTAAATTCCATCATTTACTTATTTATTATCTCTTTCTGCTTCTGTTGAATGAAAAAATCACTTACCAATCGGTAAAACAAATTTTCTTCTTCATTTTTAATTGTAACAGCATCATTAATCAAAGCATCACCAGGATCAAAAGTATTTTTGCATTGTAGATATGCGTCATGAATTCTTTTTTCGGCTGTGTTTGTCTGCATGGCCTGCACTCCTTTCGATTTTATATTATTTGACCGCAACATTTTTTGATATTGCCTATATTATTTTGAAAAGCATTATACCATAGCACTGCCTTTCCCTGCAATCCACTTTTCATTCGAAATTTGCTGTGTTTCCGTCTCGCTTTTTATTGTATTTTTAGATTTTTCATCGGATTTTACGATTTTCGGGCAACTTTAAAAATTGCAGTGTGCTTGTTTTCTGAGCCCGTTTATGATATCATGGTGCGAGCAAAGAAGCGTATCATGATTCAAAAGTTATGATATCGAAATGGAGTGACGTTATGTACAACTATGACGATGAATACAATTGGGAAAGCCGCCCCGCAGGCGGCCGCAATAATACGATGGCGACCGCCGCGCTTGTCCTTGGGGTTCTGTCGATTACCCTGTGTTCTGTGTTTTATGTATCGCTGCCCTGCGGAGCAATCGCGATTATCTGCGCAATTCTTTCAAGAGATAACCGGCCGATGGTCGGGAAAAGCAAGGCGGGCATCATCTGCGGCAGCATCGGAATGGTGATCACCCTGGTCTTCACGGTATCTGCATTCCGTTATGTGCTGACGACCGAGGAAGGACGGGAATACCTGCAATACTATTATCGGATGTACACCGGCGATTATGATTTTGACGTGGACGAAGCGTTTGAAGAGCTGTTCCCGTTCCTGTATGATTCGGATGAGAACGGTACGAATGGGGCAGAAAACGGCAACGGATCTTCCGGTGCTGATGGCGGTTCAGACAATGGTTCCAATGGCAGCTCCGACGACGGATTCGACGATGGTTTTGATGACGGATATGGAAATGAGCCGGGCGGCAACGGTTCCGGCACACAACCGGGCGGTGACAGCGGCCATGACGGCGGCGGTTCAAACGGTTCCGGTTCCGATGGGGAAGGAGGCTTTATCTGATGGAAAAGCCTGTGATAAAAGAAATAAAATGTTACGCGCGCTGTGTCCTCAAAGGGCATCACGCAGTGCTCGCCGGGGTTACGCTTCTGCTTACAGCGCTGAATCTGGTGCTCAGCTATCTGGCTCTGATGGCGTCGCCTTCGGGCACCGGCATCTTAAGCATGCTGATCTATTTTGGATGTTCGATCGTGGTCAACATCATATATTATATCCTGCTCGCGGGCCTGTACCGCATTTATCTGGACATCTGCAACAACCACCCGTTCCGCTGGACGGACCTCTTTTCGATGTTCACCGAACACCCGGAGCCGGTGGCGATCTATTCCATCCTGCAGTTTTTCGTGACCTGGATCTTCGTGCAGATCGCGTTCTGGTGGCTGGAGGTCGTACTGAATCTGCTGTTTTACGGGGAAGTAAGTATAAGCAATGTGCTCTTCACTACGGCCGTGCTTGTCATAGCCGCCGTGCTCTTTATCGCCATTGAGATTTCATTTTCCATGACCCTGTTCGTTCACGCAAACGATTCGGATCTGTCTTTCAAAGAGATGATGAAAGAGAGCTGGAATCTGATGAGCGGCATGTGGCTTCGCTACCTTCGCATGCAGCTGAGTTTCATCGGCATGTATCTGCTGGGACTGCTTTCCTTCGGGATCGGCCTGTTGTTCGTCAATCCGTATGTCTATACAACGAGCGGGTACTTCTATAAGAAAATATCCGGGTAATGCTTTCGGACAGTACCTCGCAGCAAGTGCGAGGTGCTGTGCTGAACAGTTACAGATATTCTTCTTTTTCACACACAACCCTGCACTTTTTCTTAAAGCAGGCGATACCATATTTGAGGATTTTATTCATTTCATCCTCCCTTAACTCGGCGGTATAATCATTTTTATTGATCTGATCCAAAGCATCTTTACATGCCGAATCAAGGTCTCCGCCTTCTGCGTATTTCACTTCAATAACGATACCGATCCCTTCCTCTTCAATTTCAATCTGAATATCAAAGTATCCATCGCCGGATTCCCTGTTTGAGCTTACGCCCCAATCGTTCTTAAAGAGCATGATTCCAAGAATAAGACCATGATAGAAATTTTCCTTAAACTCTTTTCGCACCGCAGTATCTCTTATGCTGATGGTCTTTCCCATCCCCTTTGTAAACACACGCTCGACACCGGCAGTATCACCAGTTTTCAATGCATTACAAAATTCTGTCACAAGCACACCGTCTTCTGCGACTTTCTCTTCAAACGATTCCAGAATAAAATCGCTGAAAATATCGCGAACCTCATTATTCGGAATTTTCAGGCGAACCAGATTCCCGGCCGGCAAGTCGCTCGGAGTCAGGTAACCAGTTGCAAACAGCAGGCTCCACATATTTTCAACACTGTCATACAAGGTATTATAGGTCAGCTGTTCCTCAATTTTTTTCTGCACGGTTTCACCCGAAATTAAACGTTCGATCTGGGCTTTGGTCACACCATTACCCATCTGCTGAATGAACTTCTTCACTGCTTCATTACCGCTGGAATTTTTCCAATAACTCTTTGGCCTTTTATCAATACCTGTCAGCAGCTGATCGCACCAGTTGACAACATCCCACGGATTATAAACATACGTATTGGCAATCCTGTATCCGTCATACCATTCTTTCGTAGTATCATAATAGGATGAAAGGCCATAATAATCCAGCATTTGCTGCACCTCTGCATCTGTAAAACCGAACCATTCCTCACATCTCGTATCTAAAAGAGAATATATTTTGGGATTGTTCAAACCAGTAAAAATACTTTCCTTTGAAACCCTAAGGCAACCGGTCATGACCGCAAAGTACAGGCTCTGGTTTGATTTTAACGCAGCATCCAGCATATTCCGGATCAGATCAATCATTTTATCATAATAATTACGTTCATTTGCTTTTGCCAGCGGCACATCATACTCATCAATCAGGATAACCGCTTTACGACCATAGTGTTTTTCCAGAAGTCGAGACAGTGTATTCAAGCTGCTGGTGATTGTGGCTTCTGACATGGCAAAAGCGCTTTTCAAAGAATCATCCACTTTGATCAGTTGACGATATACTTTTTTTTCTTCATCGCAGAGTTTATTACTGTCAAGAAGAAAACGAAATCTAAGCGCCTCATTTGCAATAATCGTACAAAGCTCATTTTTCGCAAATTCATAATTACTTCCATGGACGGTTTTTAAACTGATGGAAATCACAGGAAACTGTCCCATATATTTTTCGCACAGCTGCTTCTCCCGGGAAATTTCAAGCCCCTCAAACAAAGATTGATCGCATCCAATTTCCAGAAATGTTTTCATCATACTCATATTCAGAGTCTTTCCGAAGCGCCGTGGTCGGGTAAACAGGTTCACTTTTCCCCATGCATTCAGTAAATCCCTGATCAGCGCCGTTTTGTCTACATAATAGAAATCTTCTGTTCGGATCTCCACAAAATCTTCAATCCCAATCGGAATTTTTTTCTTTATCCTGTTATCTGTCATAGGTAAAACACCCCTTCCATGCACATTACATGATATCCATGGTTTATCTGTCCCCTGCCGCCTTGTGGCCCTGTCTCTAAACGGCAAACCGCGAGCGGCACCCATTTACGTCATCATGATACACCTATATTATAATGACGTAAATGTTGCTGTCAAGAGCCCTGCGATTCCCTTTAGGCATGTAAGCCAGGCATGTAAGTTGATGTTTCCCTCTTCCATTTTCGGGAAAAAATGCCGCACAAAATGTGTCTTTAAAGCGCATTCCAGCTGCTGATTACCAGTCACCCTGCATGATGCGTTCACGCAGGATTGACAAATAGCCCCTGATTTCAGGATAACCGTTTTTATCACCCAGATATGTTTCGACGTCCTCCAGTTGCCCGCGGAATATATTCATAGAATAATTCGACTTTCCGTCATCCACAAAGGCGTTCACACACAGTTCTGTTGGATTTTTCACATTATAGGAAAGTTTAATCCGCAAGCCTTCTTTTGTGGAACCGCTGTCTACTGTATATACGTACAGTGACTTAAATTCCGTCTCAGGGTAACATTTCGGCGGAATGGGATACTTTTTACGCATCCCGGAAACCATTTCCTGAAGCTCCAGCATCTTCCCGTCAAACCTCTGTAATCTTAATTCTAATTCTTCATCCTTGTCCATAAAATTACCTCCTCCTTTTTTGTTCCACTTGTGACCGTTATTCCTGATGATACACTTATGTACAGTGCCACTCTACTGTCCTTGCCTCAACTCGTTCCGGAGGTTCAAGGTTTTTCATCATATTCTCTATCTTATGCGCCGGGACGGCATCATTCCGGCTTTCGTTTCTCGATAGATTCGTTCCCCAGTCTGTCTCAAGAAAAATAACCTTTGTTCTTGCGTGATAGTCTTCAAAAAGAGACAGCTGCTTTCTTCTGACCATGGGCGAAAGATTGGTAGCGTTCCACACAAACGGCTGCCGTCTGCGTAAGAATCTTTTTGCCCTTTCCCTTGCCTCTTGTATCACTGCTCCCTGATTATCGGCAGGCGAAATACGCATTTCACCCCTGATGTCATTAATACTTTCGGCAGCTGAGGACTTCCGGTTTTCATTGCGTATCCTCGCACATATGCTGCGGCAAGCCGGTTGTAGTACCTTTCCTCGCTCATTTAAGCTCCTCCCGTCCAGATTCATTTCCGTTTTCTTACAGTCTGCATTTCTCCAATGTCAGCGGATCCCCTTCCCCATGGAAAAACTTATCCAGTACAGCCGAAAACACCTTCTCATCCGGCGTAGCTTCCTTAAACAAAGTCATACATGATCTGAGTTTTAAATTGTCAGGTACCCCCATAACAGCCACGTCATCGTCCGTATCCAGCTCTAACAGTGCCCCGGAAATCTCCAGTAGATTGCTGCAGAGTCTCTCGTCCTCCATATATTCTCGCGCTTCCTGCAAATCAGAAATACCATAGTACTGAGCCATGCTGCTGGTGCCGAGACCTTTTAATTGTGGGAATATATACCACATCCAGCAGCTCATTTTCCTTCCGTTCTTTATTTCGGATAAAGCTATGTCATAATCATACTTCTGAGCCTCGTGAAACCTGTTCAAATCCGCCATGCTGTGCCGCTCCTTTCTGTAAAAATCCCACCTGCTTCTTCTATGCCAGCCCGTAATCCGTCATATTCCTTTTCCATTTCTCTTCGATCACGTCATATCCAAGCCAGGCACCGAGGATATTTCCGGTTACAGCGTCGGTGGAATCGCTGTCTCCGTTGTGATTGACTGCTGCGATAACGCCCTTTGAAAAGTCATTCTCGTAGCGCAGGCTGCAATAAACCGCTATCGCCAGCGTCTCTTCTGCACCCCCCTCGCCCAGCTGGCGAATATTAGCCACATCCTCCAGGCAAAGGGCATTCCAGCTGCTGATTACCAGTCACCCTGCATGATGCGTTCACGCAGGATTGACAAATAGCCCCTGATTTCAGGATAACCGCTTTTATCACCCAGATATGTTTCGACTTCCTCCAGTTGCCCGCAGAATATATCCATAGAATAATTCGACTTTCCGTTATCCACAAAGGCGTTCACACACAGTTCTGTTGGATTTTTCACATTATAGGACAGTGTAACCCGCAATCCTTCTTTTGTGGAACCGCTGTCTACGGTGTATACACGCAGCGTCTTTAATTCTGTCTCGGGGTAATTTCCTTCCGGCGGAACGGGATACTTTTTACGCATCCCGGAAACCATTTCCTGAAGCTCCAGCATCTTCCCGTCAAACCTCTGTAATCTTAATTCTAATTCTTCATCCTTGTCCATAATCTTGCCTCCTTCGGAGTATCCAATAACAGGTCAATAACTTCCTTCGCCTTCACACACACTGCAGATCCCATTGCCATTGCAGTTCGGGCAGGTTTCCCGGGATAAAAATAAGCCGATATGCCCTGAACCGCCGCAACCACTGCAGATACCTGTCCCGCCACAGCCTGCGCATACACTCTGTCCATCTACAACGTCCGAGGCGCCGCAGCCAAGTGTAAAATCCAGGTCCTGAGGCACTACAAGAATAATCTTCCAGGATGCCACTTCATCTGCATCCAGTGAGCCATCACCATCATATTCTGAGAGGTATAAAGCAAATTCTACCCGCAGCCCGTCGATTTCATATGCCATGGCACGGTATTGAGTTCCCGTGCATTTTAAAGTGCTCACATCGTAGCCAAGTTCTTTCACAGATTCACTATACGCAACGATCCCACTGCTGATATCTTCAATGGTACTGTCGAAATTGTACGTATAAGCATCATAGGTTATCCCGTCTTCCCCTGTGGCAGTCAATGTATATTCGCCTTCTGCACCAAATGCAGTATTGATATCCGGGAACCAGTGACTGTCTGCTGCACTTACCGGGAGAACTGTGACCGATATCATTGCAGTCATGCATATTGCTGTTGCTATTGCCATCAATTTGTTTTTCATCATATCTTTATTCCTCCGTTTTTTTATTCGGACTTCATATATCTATCGTCCTGATGATGATATTATAAAACAGATATCGAAGGGATTGTATACTCTGAGTATACAGGTTAAGCCCGAAAAAAAGAACCTTGATCTGAACTTTTATTCCTCGGTCACTTCATCAGGCTCTGTAATTTTCCCCATAAATAAAACCGTATTGCTGTCCATGTCGACAGTTGCAAACGCAAAGGGGCGATTCAGATAAACAGTTTTAACTTCTTTCTCTTCCACAGTTATGGATCCGGTAAGCATAGTCGCCGCAGTAGCCGCTGCCGCTTCTGTCCCTTCTGCATCAACCGTAATAGATGTTTTGTGAAGAAGACTGGAAACATACAGGTCTTCCGAAACACCAGTTAAATCTGCTTCCGATGTAAAGATGTCTGTAAGGCCCAATTCCGGCAGGACTGCGCACAGGTCGGCACTATAATCTACAGAGAATTCAGGCAGCCCGATTTCGACCTCATAGTCGTCCGTCTTTGTGGCAAGCAACTCATCCAGATCAAAATCTGCAAGATCAAATTCCCCTTCTTTCTTCGGCAGGATCCCCACAAACGCATAGCCATCATTATAATACTTGATAAAAGCTGTAGCAGCATCAGTTTCACAGTAATAAGTCCCCGCTCCTGTCATCATCAAAATATCATATTCTTCCTCATAACCATAGAAAGTGTCTGTCTGTGTTTCAGTGAAAACTTCCCTCCACATTGAGCTGAAATACAGCGCATTCGCAAGCACTGAAACAGCATCAGAAAGGGAGTCTTCAACGACAATTTCCGGGATCAGGCCATTCGTTGCCTCCTCACACCAGCTATTAATCGTCTCAGCAGCTGCCGCACTGTCTGAAAAATCAATAGCGCAAAGCTCTGCGAGATAACTGTCTGTAACGATCTGTTCATAATCCGGGCTAATCTCCATTGCATTCTCATACCAGATAGAATTCGCGATGTTGAGAGTCACAGATGCAGACGCAGATGCCTTTGAAAGGATCTCTTCCGCCTGTTTGCGGCACTCCTCTGCAGTGCAGCCAAGATATTCTTCCAGCTGCTCTCTGGTACTTCCGTCAGCTCCTTCGAGAAGAAGTGCCAGTGCCATATTGACAGAAAGTTCTGAAACAACAACATTCCCCCCGTTCTGTTCATAGAGGGCATCCACAAGTACGTCAGTGGCCGCTGCGTCTGCATGCAACACCGTTCCAAGCATGCAGCAGGCCATTAATGTAAGTAATCCTTTTTTCATCATACAGGCTCCTTTCTTTAAAACAGTTTCCACGGCAGCGTCTGAACGCATACCGATGTTGGGTCAATTTTACCAAACCCATTCCAGGTAAATATGCACTCAAGAATAGTCCCATCCTTTTTTATACCCAGCAATCCTTCCGTCTGATTCTGTCCGAAAGCAGGAAGCACCATTGCAGCTCCTGAGTGAACAGATACAGATGGTGTTGAGACAACTGCCAGCATATTATGCCAGCCGGCGACACAGTCCGGCACGCATCCCGCCAGAGCAAGCATGCCGTTTTTCCGCAGACCCACTGTGTAATGTTCTCCGCAGATAACCGCAATAATGTCCTTCCATCCGCTCACCTCACACTCTCCATGCAGATTGTACCCTGTCGCAATGACTGTACCATCCTTTCGTAATCCCACCGTATGTCCTTCACCGCAGGCGATCGCAATCACATTCTTCCACCCGGATACAAAACATTTGAGACTAAGTTTTCCTCCTGCGGCAACCACTGTGCCGTCTTCCCTTAAGCCGACCGTATGAGCGGTTCCACAGGCAATCTCCCGTATCTGTGTCCAGCCAGTCACATCGCACTGATCGGAATCATTTGCTCCCACTGCCAAAACCGTACCGTCTCTGCAAAGACCAACCGTATGCGATACACCGCATTGAACGGACTTCACATTTTTCCAGGTCCTCACATCGCATTGTCCCCGGATATTGTTACCGGATGCGATTACCCTGCCATCACCCGACACTCCGACCACATACCCACGTCCACGGGCGATCGCGGAAAGATTATTCCAGCCCACCATCAGCGGGTCTTCTGTAATGATCCTGCCGTCAGGCTGCAAAAAAGCAGTGAGCATCTGTCCGTTGTCCAGTCTGGCTGTTATATGAGAATCTGCACTGGTAGTATAATAATCCGCCAGAATTTCTGTTTTATCTTTTTTCTGCCTGACCGTCTCATTTGCTGCATCTTTTACACCCCCGTCAGAAACAGCCCGATTCTCACCGTCTGGTGCAGACTGGCTTTTTCCATTCTTCAGGTATTGACGCAAATCCTGATAAAACTGATACCAGGCTTCCGTCTCTTTCCAGGAAGGAGACGCATTCACCGGTTTCCCGTCAAAAAACAGCTTCATTCCCCCTTTATTGTCCTGAAATTTTGTTATCTGTATGTCTGCAAACCGTGCCCATGGAAGAAATACAATTTTTCCAACAGAGGTAGCCTCTCTGCCGTAAAAACCTTCCGTCGTAAAATAAAACCTCTGATACGGATAAATTGTGAGAGAATCCACTGCATCCGTATGATAGGTATAGAGAATGGTATCTTCTTCTGACATCCCATAATAATCTCTGGCACGCCTGATATACTGCGGAGAAAGTTCAGAAAGGCCGTTCCCTCTGGGGGGCTCGTGCAGGGATTTCATAAATTCAGTCACAAGGCTCCCCTCACTGCAAACCGAAGTGTCCTGATTCCTGTTATCCTGCGCAAAATCCTTCCCTTCAGACACCTTTCCTGACAGTTTTTCAGAAACCTCCTGTTCCTGTCTGCCTTTCACCACGGTATCCGTTATCGGTGCAAACACCAGCCCCAGTGCTACAGTCTCCTGCGGACGTGGTGTAGGAACAATCCTCCCCGGATCATTCCTGATTTTTGAAAAACATATGCTGTCGGGCGCCGACATGCTGCCAGTCAAAAGTTCTTTCACAAAATACCACTGGCTGTGCCCGCCAGTCAGGATCACCAGGTCAACGTCCTCCGGAGATATTCCTGCCTCACGGACACCTCCCTGGAGCAATGATACGAAGCCCTGCAGATATTCACCTGCCAACGCTTCAAACGAAGCACGATCCAGGCCGTAGCCTCGCGTTTCCAGGCCCAGGATATCGAGAATTGCTTCCAGTTCGCTGAAATCCTCTGCATACAGTTTTTTCTGTAAAGCCGGAGAAACAATCCTTTCCTTCCAGTGTTTAATACTGGAAGAGCTGAGCTTGTCAACAATCTTTTCTGCTTCTTCCTCAGGCAGCTTTTTCCTGAGATATTCTCTGAGAATTGTATCTACCTCCTGGCCTCCGAACAGGATTCCTTCTTCCTTCGGCCAGGTACAAAGGATTTCATGTATGGGGTTTTCACCAGGCGTATACCTGCAGAATACCAGATCCGTAGTTCCCGCTCCCATGTCGATCAGCAGCATCGTACACGGTTCCCCGGAAATCAGGTAGCCTCTGTCCCGCAGGTAGCCCTCACTCTGCCATATCACAGCGCGAATTGCAGCCTGTGCCTCGTCCATCCCATGAACATCAATAAATCCTGCCTGCGCAGCTGTCTCGCACATAAACCGTTTCGTTTCCTCGCTCCACTTTACCGGATAGCTAATGAATGTATGTTCGATGTCATCAGCTTCCCCGAGATGTCCGCCGTCGCTCTGTTCCCGATAAACCTTCGCAAGATAATTCATAAATTTCGCTGTCAGCAGACGCGCCTGTCTCTTTTCCTCTTCATCCGTGCTTTCCAATCTGACTTTAAAGCCCTGAAAAATCTCGGCATGTTTTTTCGGAACCAGAGCGTCATATCCGTAATACGCATTTTCACCTACGTATGAGATCACAGTTGGCACAGTCGGCTGATTTCCGAATATTACTTCCTTCGTATCCAGCTTTCCCCCGTCACCCGCTGGCTTTCCGCCCAGATAACGTTTCACACGAATTACCGAAGTGCTTGTACCGAAATCTATTCCGATTATTCTCTCTGCCGGCATTCTTTTTCTTCTGCCTCCCTGCTTTATATCTGTTCAGTACTTTCCCGGTTACTCCGCTTCTTTTACAGCACTCATTCCGCCCGTTAATCCAGATATGTATAATAAAAATCCGGATCCAGAGCCCTGTACTGCGAGTACAGAGATGGCGGCAAAATTCGTCTGAGAATTCCGGAAAACTTCCTTTCTTCCTCCGGATTTTCCTCTCCACCAGAAAGAAGTTTTTCTATTTTCTTATTGTACAGCATATAAAGTTCCTCCTCCAGTTCCCGATATTCCACCGCCGAAAGATCCTTTATGCTGTCATGCCGGAAATATCCGACCGGTTTCGTCAAATCCGCCGTCTGAAAAGTCTCGCTCATTGAAAGGTCTTCGAACTTCACCGGCGTCTTATCAGGCAATGTGATTGTGACCGCATACCTTACAGGATATACCTCTGTTTTGTCCGATACACCGGTTATCTTATAATAATTAAAGGGGATTGTCAGAAATACCTTTCCTCCGCATTTTCCAAACAACGGCATTGCGGGGCGATATTGCAATGGCATCCGGCAATTCAACGCAAAATCACCGATCTGCGTATTCATTTTTCTGGTCTCGTCCATCATTTCCTTCACAGAAATCTTTTTATCCATTTTTTCCGCCTTTCTGAAGCAGTAAATCTGCTCTGTCGCAATGACGGTCACTGTGCCGCGACCATCTGATAATTGCTGTCCTCCCACGCATCCATAAACGTATCCAGGGGAATTTCTACCGCACATCCGTTCGGATTCCCGGAATCATTCAAAATTACGACCGGGTTATCCGGATCAGTACGGTCAATACCGATCACTTCCACTGCATGATTGGGACCATCACTCGGTGTGAAAAAAAAGTCATTTTCTCCATACCAGATTTCATCTGCATCAATGGCAACCTCTACCAGACCGCCATTCTCCAGACATTCTTCTATATCCTCCAGCGTATTTCCCTGACTCATTTCACAGTCAACGCCATAGTATTCCAGCAATTTGCTGATATTCATCAGCGATGTACCGCCTTCTTCCGTGAACCAGCCATTATCAATAGCCACTTCGACCACTTCCTCAATATCAAGTTCCTGACCGGTGAGTTCCTCAATAATAAATTTCTGTGAATATATAGAACAACGGTTTGTATTTCCCTGATATTCCCAATACTCCATAGATTTTTCCGGTTCACCAGTCACCATCTCCGGATCCGATTCAGCCGGATTGTAGTTCTCAAGATCTTCGATTTCTGTTGCATTCATCTGATCTGAAAAATAATCAAGGAAACTTTTCTTCTTTTCATCCTGTACATCTGTTGGATTTTCAAAAAAACTCGGATTCTGAAACATCTGTCTCCTCCTTTGTATTATAATGTGAGCTGAAGGGATTTTCGCTGCTTGCAGCAGAAAATCACAAGGCTCAACGAGCAGCTTTGCTGCGAGTAAGAATGAACTGACCAGGGCCAAAAATTTTTCAGCATATCAGACTGGATCCTTACCAGGCGCCGGAATCTTTACCCAGGTCGCTGCATCATCCTCGTCTCCGCAGATGATCGCGTTTCCTTTTTCCAATGCCGGTATAATGTATTTCTGATCATCACGAAATGCCATACAGGAAGCCATAACATTCTGATCATCCGGCGCCGTCAGTCTATGTACGATCTTATAATTCGTATTTTTGATAGCTCCGTCTATCAGCCTGGTAGGTACCTGGTCCACAACAATCAGCCCCTGTCCGTATTCCCGCACCTCTGAAAGCATAGAGTCAAATAAATCAGCCGCCGCTCTCTGGGGACTGCCACTGGAAACGTGATCTGCCGGTTTTAACAGTACATTGTGCGCTTCCTCCACAAGCGTCAGCTGGCACAGCTTGTTTTCTCCTGCTCTGGCTCGATACTCTGCATCATTCGCATACCGGGAAGCGCGGTACTCATACAAAGCCTGCATCAAAAGCGACATGATCAGAGATTTATCCTTAGAGCCGGACAGATGACTGATATTAATAATCACATTGTGGGAAAACAGTTTGTGATAATCTGTTGATTTTTCAACATTCAGAATCCGCCCGCGCATACCCCTGCTCAAAGATTTGAGCCGTGTATGGAGCACTTCTGTGAGATTTCCACGCACCTGTTCCATGTAATTTTTGCCTTCCATCAGTTTCTTTGCCGTATAGACCATTCGTTCTGTCTTCGGGTATCGCTCCAGCGGTTCCATCCATCCACCGTCATAATCCCGTCCATATTTCTTTTCTGCAAATTCCCGGATCGTAAGATCCACGACTTCTTCCATCAGGATCGGCACCACGTCCTCTGACGGCAGGCAGGCATTCAACAACGTAGCAAACGCCTCACAGTGCTGCATCAGGTCAATTTTGGCGCCGGGAGCAGCAGCCGGTTCAAAGGGATTAATGTGAAGTTCTTCTACCGGATATCCATTCACTTCAGGTGCGCCAGGCATATATATGACAAATTTCTGTTCCTCAGGAAGAGATTGATTCATTTCCAGTGCCCAGCGTACATAATCATCCTTGGCCGGCTCAATCACCATCACAGGAATACCCCGGCTCATTACTTCCGAAAGAATCCGTTTGCAGGTCGTGGACTTTCCGCTCCCGGTACTGCCAGCTACCAGGGCATGCCGTACCAGAGAATTGACGTCAATGTCATAGGTCGTATTCTGAACAATCCCGGTATCAACAATATTTCCCAGAACAATCCTGTCACCATGAATGACCGCAGGATTATTCGCAAAACGTACCGCGGTTTTCACAAACCGAAGGCCCGGTACATCGCGTCTCGGAAGAGAAGTAGCCAGACTCAGTTCTTTCGTGGTCAGCGGTGTTGACACATACTGGTATGTTTTTCCAAAAACATGCCAGTTCTCCTCGTCCAGCCCTGCAGTCTCTTTTCTGCGTTCCCCCGGAAAGCTTTCCCGCATTGGAAGAAGTTCAAAATGATTACGGACAATATCCAGCGCATTGGAATCCCGGGCGAACAGATGAAGGCGAATCGGCTCATAATATGTATTGTCGCCCGAGTAAACCGAGCGCAGCATGCCGGTCACAGTCACAACATCTCTCGGTACAGTTCCGAGCACGTAAACACCGGTATTCCAAAATCCGAGATTACGTCCTTCATTCAGTCGTTCAATATGATGATCTGTAGCGGTCTCTGCATATTCCGCAAATTTGTCCAGATAATCCAGCGTTTTACCGGATGTTCCCCCAACATTTACCGATTTCTGAAGTCCCATTCCGGAAACAAGCGCGCCTCCCAGATTCTGGCCGACGCTGCTTCCCACAAAAGAATTTCCGAGGAAAGACCCGGCGATCGCACCGAGTATCGTCCCCAGCATATTCACCCCAGCACCGATTGCTCCCGTCTCCTGCTTCGATTCATTCCTGCTTAAAGATTCCTGTGTGGACTGACGGACAGCGGTATGGATCTGACTGCTAAGCCTGCGGTAGCGGGAAATGATCTCCGAAATCTCCTGATCATGGATTGGATCGGCGATCACCAGCATCGCATAGTCCTTCTCTGAACCATATTTATCCCGGATGCCAAATGCCAGCTGATCCAGCGTCTGGAGATAGTCTTTTCCTGTTTCCCCGCGGAAAGAAGGAATTCCTGTCACTGCGCCGATTTCATTCAGTCCCATTAACGGACCGTTTACCTCATCCACAATCTCCATTTTTCTAAGTGTACGCAGCCCCATCCCCGGCATAGAGCTAAAAGCAGCCTCACGCAGCTGCTCGATTGCCTCATCCGCTGCGACCTCCTGTCTGTCAGAAGAAGTCCCCAGGAACAGCTTTGTCGTTCCTGCGCTGCGCAACAGCAAAAAATACAGCCGATAGTCCCAGGCATGCAGACTTGAGAGTACTCCCTGCCAGCGCGTCAGAATATCATAACTTTGATGCTCATTTGGATGGATCGGCAGACGTGTGATCTGCAGCCACTGAATTCTTCGTTTTGTCAGGGAAGGCTCCCGTTCAAAAACCCGTTCATCGGTATCATTCAGATAATCCCGCTCCAGCAGCTGCTCCAGAAGTGTCTGATAAAAGTTGTCCGGTACATCCACGTCCAGTTCTATCTGCTGTTCATTCAGGCTCAGCTTTTTGAGCAGATCACGCGGTCTGACATCCAGTTGAACCCTCTGTTTCAATAAATCCGCCATTTTATCCCTCCTCACAGTTTCCGGCGGGAACAGAATGTCCCCACCGGATTCCGTTTTATTTTTCTACCGCCGCTTTTGCCTTTTCCAGCACCGGTGTCATTTTGTCTTTCACCTGGTTCAGCTTTTCAGCCAGTTCACTGTATTCTTTCAGCTTCTGTTCTTTATTCTGACTAACCGAAGACATCTCTGCGGCAATCGCGTTCAAGGTTGCCTCTGTATCCGAAATGATCATCTCTGTTTCTTCCTCAAGCTGTGCGATCATACCGTCTACCTGAGTCTGCACCTGCTGCTGTGCCCAGTCTTCAAGCAGCTTCTGATCCTTCAGAGCTGTGATCGTCGGATGGATTGTCTGCTTCAATTCATCCCGAATTTCCTTTGTCTTACGTTCTGAAATATCTTTTCCCCATACCAGGGATGTAAATGCTTTGCCGCCCAGAGAACCAGCCACCCCGGTAATCACCGCAAACGGCAGATACGGTACCGAACCCAGACCAAACACCAAAGCCGCCGCTACCGCAGTACTGGTAGCTGCACCGCTGACAAAACCGGTTACTCCACCTTTCAGTCCCGCTTCCCGGTATCCCTCAACCAGTCCGCCAAGCCCCATAAACGGAAGACTTCCAGTTGAAAAAAGTGCAAAACCCGTAGCAGCCAAAAGATTCGAAAGTCCATCGACGCCAACAATCAGAGCATCATCTGTCACAGAGTTTTTCTTAATATTCAATGCAATGCCGTTCAGCTGCTCCGCCAGTTCTCCAACATAATCCTTTACGTGAATTGCCTCTTCCCCCATCTTTTCCGTCAGATATACATTCATCTGCTCTGTATATTCACTCAGTGCCTCCTTAACTTCCTCTTCCAGATCCTCTGAAAAACGTTCCTGGAACCGCTTCTGATCCGCTTCTTTTTTCAGGAGGCTGAGATTAATCGGATACTGATCCACAAAAGTACACAGCCGCTCCTCCAGTTCGTCATACTTCTGCTCAACCAGAATCGCCATTTCACGCTTGATCTCTTTTCCGGCCTGACGGACGCGGTTCTTTTCTTCGGTTTTTTCCTCCCTCATCTGACGAATCCGAGTCTCCGCTTCCTTCTTTGTCTCAAGAAAGGCTTCCGCATCCATTTCCAGCGCGCCTCTGCGCATTTCCAGCGCGCTCTGTCCCTGAACGATCATTTCGAAAATAACATGAGAAACTCGAATAATCTCCAAAGCGCCTCTTTCTTCTGTCAGGAGTTTGCGCAGTCTTTCTTCAAAAGCAGGAAATCCGCTCTCTTCCACCAGTTCCGGCCGATTTTTCGTGCGGCCGACCAGTGCCTGCTTAGCGGAAACCGGATAAAGAATCAAACCTGCCAGCTTGTTTTTCGTTTCCTGATACTGGGCGGAATTCGCACCATGAATGTGCTCAGTTTTGTCCAGTATCTCCGCTGTAATACGAGTATGCATATCTTCCAGAAGTTCCGTCTGTTCTTCCTCATCATAAAGCGTATCAATAAAGTTCACCACCACAATCAGCCGGGAAATATCGCTGGTCATCAGCTTATTACGAATAAATGATGCTTCAGTCCTGCTGAACGGCGAGCGGGCAGACAGCACCATTACGACCGCATCCAGCGACGGAATCACGGATTCGGTGATAGCATCCATGCGTTCGTTCTCATTCAGGCCCGGAGTATCAATGATCTCCACGTTATTCTTGCAAAATTCGCAGGGATATTCCACCACTGCCTGGTCAACCTGGGCGGACAGATTCTCTGCCTCCTGTGTCAGCTTCGTCACATAATTTGCAATCTCATTCACAGGAACTTCTCTCTTGTGTCCATTCTTATAATAAATCGTAGCCTTCGGTTTCAGGCCATAGGTAATGCGGTTCAGTGTCGCCGAAGTCGGTCTCACTGCCGTCGGTGCGATTTCTTCACCAAGCAAAGCGTCGATCACCGTGCTTTTTCCCCTTTTGAATTCTCCCAGAATTCCAACGGAAAACACATGCGATTTCACCTTTTCGGACATCTCCATCGCCCGTTCCGCCTGTTCCCCAAGTTCCAGCCGCCGCATGATGTCGCCGGCATTCTCCAGTGCCATCGTAATGTCCGTTATCATCTCCTGGTAGCCCATGTAGCCAAAATCCTTCTCAATACTCATCGTTTTCTTCCTTTCTGTGAAATTGTGTGATTGATTTATGATAGACAGATTGTCTATTTCTTATTTCAGTTTCTGTCCGTTCTCATCCTCGATGATCACCGGCTTTATCAGCAGCGGATTGACCGCATTCATTTTTGCCGCCGGATAACAGGTAAGCCTCCTGTTTTTGTCGATCTGTACAGCGAGCTTTGTCTTCTGAGGCATCCCGAAAATAGAAAAAGTAAACTGATGCGTTCCGGGCGACAGACGCAGTTCCATGGTTTTCCCATTTGCAAGCTTATAAATTTCTGTACTCTGGTCAACAGTAATTCGAATTGCGTTCATGGAAGCTGTAAGCCGCGAGGGGCGAATGAACTCCACCCGAAAGAGTGTTCCGTTTCCGAATCCCTCCGTGTATCCGTTTTTTCCTGAAAAATCATCCGGAGCCTGTCCGCTGACTTTCCCGGATGGTGCCGCACCAGAGCTGTTTTCTTTCTCGATCCTTGTCCCGCAAAACGGGCAGAAACTGTGATTCTCCTCAACCTTTCTTCCACATTTTGTGCAAAACATAACTGTTCTCCTTTCCTAACGAATCTGCTTTTACGTCAAAGTTATTACGGAACGCGCTTTCTCGATATAATTCAGAGCTTCCTCATGATATTTCCGGCTCTCCCCTCTACGTGCGTCTATCTCTCCAGCCTTGTGCATCAACGCCATTTCCAGCCTGCGCCCATCGCCAAAGCTTTCCTTCTCCTCCAGAGCATTTTCAAGTCTGTCTATAATAAGCGGAGCAATTCCCTGCCACTGTAAAGATAAGGCAGTCGCTTCTCTCGCAAGTTCAGGCCTGATCATTTCTGCCAGATTTCGTTTCGTCAGATCACCCGCGCCCGCCTCACTGATTCTACCAGCAGTATCACCAATCCTCTGCTGCACTTTTTCCCCCACATCCGCCGCTTTTTTCAGTCCGACTTCAACCATAGGGTTCTCAGGCATTTTCTCCAGAATCACAGCTGTTCCTCTTGCAAACACATTCCCGATTTTCTTTCCAACTTTTCCCGCAGTATCCAGAAGACCCCCTCCTGTGACATCCAATGTCCAGTCCTGGCCGAAATGCGGTGCAATCTCTTCAAATCCGATCATGGCTTCGTTTCGTATTTTCTCTTCGGGTAGAAGATATTCAATACCTAACAGCGTATCACAATAGCTGCGTAATACGACATGCAGCTTAAGAATTTCGTCCATCTCCTCCTCTACTACCGGCAGGATTGTATATTTCCATTTTTCCCGATAATAACGCTCCGATGTATTCTTTGCGACAATAGTAGCAGCAAGTAGAAGATGGTGTACATCTTCATTTGTCTTTATCTGCTCCTGCCCCTGGTTGATGGCTTTGGTGCACTCTGCTTCCATATCTGCGTAAGAGTCCTCCTGCGTGATAAGGAGTTCTCCAAGCCTCTCCCGCAGATGCTCCATCCGTTCTTTCACCGAATGCGGATAGCTTCGAGTCAGGTTCACAGCTGTTGTGCACATCTGATTCACAGTGAAGTCTTTATCCTGAGGATCCTCATTGCGTTCTCTTGTAATCCATTCTGATACCCGGGAAGTGAGCTGTCTTGTCTTCCTGAGCACATATTCCTCCTGCTGCGCATTCATCAAAGTAACCAGCTGCTGTTTAAACGCAGGAAGATTGCTTGCCTTTAAAAGAGAGTCATTTCCGTTAACAAACGCTGTTAACGCATTAGCCGCTGATACCGGCATTAGAGCCATTGTTTCCGGATTCAGCAAACGGTTTGCCTTCTCAAGCACCTGTTCCTGATCCGCATATTTTTCTTCCACCTGCATTTTTACAGAAGAAGAAATGCTTTCCCGAAGATACGCCATCTGAGGATCTCTTTCTTCTTCCTCCAGCTCATCGATATGTGTAACAGCAAATAACAGATATTCCAGTCGTTCCATAGCTATCAGATCCGCCACCCACTTTGCCTCACTGTCGCTGAATAAAAGAATCGCTGAAACCGCTACCACTGCGGCGTGTACTCCGCCAAGTGCTTCCCAGGTAATCGCGGTCATTTCTTCAGACTCGTTCATCCCCGGCGTATCCAGAATATCAATTCCACTCTGGCAAAGCATGGTTGGGTATTCGATTACCGCCTCTTTTATACTTTTCGCCATAGTCAGGTTGTTCTTTGTCACATATTCAGGCAAATCATCAATCTTAATTTTATCGCAGGAACCATCTTTCTTTTTGATCAATGCCTTAGGTGTCAGCCCATATGTAATACGGTTCACCGTAGCAGTCATCGGTTTAATCCCCATAGGCAAAACAGGCATCCCCAATAATGCATTGATCAAGGTGGATTTTCCTCTGTTGAAATCACCAACCACCGCAACGGTATATGATCTGTTTTCATTCTGCTCTTTCAGTTCAGCAATCTCATTTGCGAGTTCCTGATTCGGATCCCATTTCAAAGCGTTTTCAAGGTACATCAGTGCGTTATTGGCAGCGATTTTATTATCCATATCTGAATGTCACCAACCTTTTCTCTTATGTCTGTATATTTATGACTGTTCAATGCCTGCACAATTACAGATTTTTATTATCTATATCTTTTCCTGTCATACTTATATCCTACCAGAAAATAATGACGTACAATCTACTCTGAGTAAACTTCTGCTATCAGTCTCCGTTTTCTGTTCCTCCTTCCTGTCAGTTCAAATTTCCGGTCTTCACCGCAGAGAGTTCCATTCCCTCCCACGGCGTGTTAGTAAGCATTCCAAACACAACGGCCCCGTCAGAGTCAAACCCGGTCAGATCAATATCCGTGAGCAGTACACAGCCGCTGAACATAAACTCCATATCCCTCACATTTGAGGTATCAAAACTGCTGACATTCAGACTCACCAGACTGAAACAGTCGCTGAACATGCCTCCCATATCTGTGACACACGACGTATCAAAGCTGCCAAGATCCAGTTCCGTCAGACGGCTGCACTCTTTAAACATATAGGTCATATCCTGTACGCTCGCGGAGCCAAAGCCATCCAACAGAAGTTCTGACAGACTCACACAGTGATAAAACATCCAGCTCATGTCCTCTACCTTTTCATTTGTAAGGCCGGTCAGATTCAGACTCTCCAGCTTCACACAGTCGCGGAACATACCGCACATATCCGTCACTTTGGAAGTATCAAAAGAAGACAGATCCAGGGACAGCAGACTGCTGCAGCTTTCAAACATGTATTTCATCTCTGTCACATTTTTTGTCTCAAACATACTCACATCCAGTTCTGTCAAAGCGCTGCAGCCTTGGAACAGGTAATTCATACTTTCTGCCTTTGAGGTATCAAAACCATCCAGATTCAGTGTGGCAAGGCTGCTGCAGCCTTCAAACATACTATACATCTCCGTAAGTGAAGAGGTATTCTTGCCGGAAAGATCCAGCTCTGTCAGACTGCTGCAGTCCGCGAACATCCTTGCCGTACTTTCCACCTTTGCCATGTCAAAGCCGGAAAGATCGACGGATTGCAGACTTTCACACCCATAAAACAGGCCATACATAGACGTCACATTTGCAGTGTCAAAGCTGCTCAGATCCACTTCCGCAAGGGAAACACAGTCATCAAACATAGAGTACATTCTCTCCAGGCTGGAAGTGCCCTCCACCCGCAGGCCAACAGAGACCAGTTGCCCGCAATCTGCAAACAGATTCGCCATGCTCTCCACATTCGAAGTATCCAGTCCGTCCATGTTCACAGATATCAGGTTTGCACAGCCGCTGAACATATCGGACATACTCCGCAGGGAAAAGGTCTTTAATCCGCTAAGATCCAGTTCCGTCAGGGAAGCGCAGTTCTGAAACATGGACGCCATTGACTCAACCTTTGACGTGTCAAAATGGCTGATGTCCACCCCGGTAAGCAGTATGCATCCCTTAAACATGGAAGACATGTCCGTCACAGCGGAGGTCACAAACAAATCCAGATCCAGAGAAGTAAGAGCTGCGCAGTCCTGAAACATGGACATCATCGTATTTACCTTCCCCGTACGGAAGCTGCTGATATCCAGGAAAGCCAGTTTCTCACATCCCCTGAACATTCCGTACATTTCCTCCACAGCAGAAGTATCAAAGGAAGAAAGATCCAGTTCTGTCAGGCTTTCGCACTGCTCGAATAAGTGTGCCATATCTGTTACATTCGAGGTGTCAAAGCCACTCACATCCAACGTTTCGATCTGGCGGCAGCCGCAAAACAGATACGACAGATCGGTCACGTTCGAAGTATCGAAGCCGGTAAGTTCCAGACTCTGAAGCACACTGCGCCCATAAAACAGTTTGCTCATATCAGTCACATTTGAGGTATTAAAACCGCTGACGTCCAGTTCTTTCACCTGGCTGCAGGATTGAAACATGCCGCTCAGATTCGTCACGTCTGAAGTATCCAGATCATCCAGATCGACTTCCGTCAGATTCACACACCGATAAAACAGGCGGTACAGACTGGTCACACCCGAGGTATCATAATTTCCGCCCAGGGTAATCGTCTCCGCACTTTCAAAACAGGCGAGTGCATAGGCGCTGTTCTCATTTGCCTTCACACCTCCGTCTGCCCCTATGTACAGGTCATACAGGCTGCCATCTTCCTCTACCCAGGCAAGCACACTTCCATCACTGTTCTCTGAGACGTCCCAGGCATCTTCTCCGGCGTTCTCCACACTGTCCAGAAAAGTAACTGACGCAATCTCATTGCGGGTATAATCCTCATTTCCAAACACGCAGACCTCCGCGCCAGTACCTGTATATTCGGAAAAATCTGCGAAATCCGTCTCTGACACATCCATCAGTGTATAACATGGAAATAAATTTCCTGAAAAAATACGCGTAATGCCAAAAACTGCCACCACAGCGCAGGCGAGCACTGCCGTATACTGTCTCAGAATTTTTTTGCGCAGCCGGATTTCTTCCGGTGTCGGAGTGTTATACAGGATCGCCCGGAATTCCTCCATGCTTTGCGGACGTTTTTTAGGGTTCACCGCCAGTCCTGTCTTAATCGCCCGGTTCTGATAGCTTTTCAGGCGAAGTTTCTTTTTTTTCAGAGGAACCAGCTCGTCTTTTTGTGAGCGCAACAGCGCGTCCGGCGGTGCTTCGCCGGTCAGCACATCATAAATGGTCGCGCAAAGTCCATAGATGTCCGTCTACGGCCCCATCGCCTGATTTGACGTTCCATATTGTTCCGGCGGTGCATAACGCTTCGTAACTACAATCATGCTCTGCTCGCGATCCATCCAGGCAGCAGAGCCAAAATCAATCAGTTTCACACTGCCGTCCGCACTCACCAGCAGGTTGGATGGTGTGATGTCCCGATGCAGCACACCCTGCTTATGAAGTAAAATCAGGGCGTCGATCGGGTCTTTGAGCATCTCGAAAAGCTCAGCAGGCTTTATCTGTTTCTTTTTGACATACTCCCCGAGCGTTACGCCCTGAATAAACTCCATCACAATATAAGCAGTCTCATTTTCTTCAAAATAATCCTGCACAGTTACAACGCCGCGGATATTTTTCATCATCCCCAGCACTCTGGCCTCACGAAGAAAATGCTCCATCCCGATGCGGAACAGGCCGCGCTTTTCTTCCGTCACAAACACCTCGTCCGATTCTTCCGTATCCCTTCTGGCATAATCTGCAGGAAAAAACTCCTTGACCGCCACCGGCGTCTGCAGCACTTCATCATAGGCTGCATAGGTCATACCAAAGCCGCCTGCACCGATCATACTCCCCAACTGGTAACGGTCATGCAAAAGCGTTCCCCGCTCCAATGCCGGGTTTTTATTTTGTTCCTTTCTGTGGTCATAGCCGCAGTATGGGCAGACTTCTTCATCCTCCATCGGACGCATACATCTCGAACAAAAAAAGATCCCACTGATGTCCATACCTGATTCCTCCTTACGAGCCAGAGACGCAGCAGGCCTGCGAATCCGGCTTTAATACGGAGATTCTACCACACGGGTTCTTTGACACAGTTGACTCTGAGTAAACAACGTTTGAAACTGCTCTGATCACTTCACCGGCACCAGCGGCGCTAGTCCATACTCTTCCAGCAGATCATCCATATCTCCCAGCGTCAGATGATTCTCCAGTCCAAAAATGATCGCCACATCCCGCTTCGAATCCGCTGTCAAAGCCGCCTTACAGCCGCTTTTTAAAAGCTGAGCCGTCTCCTCAAAATCAAATTCCAGTACAAATGCAATCCGAAGCAGCATATCCCGCTCGGCACGCTGCTTCCCACTGAGGATTTTAAATCCGGTTGCACGGCTCATACCGGCCAGTTCCGCCATAACATCGACCGACATATTTTTCTCTCCAAGCCGGGCAAGTAACAGTTCCCGCACACTGCTCGTCCGAACCGGCACCCGGTCCAGCATGTCGTCCAGATCCTTCCGTGTCGCGTTACTCACCATCCAGCGGGTGCGGCCTACTCGGTCTTCCTCACTTTTTACTGTACTTTGCATGGACATCCTGCATACCTCCAGGTCCTTATCCCATCTAAAATCTGCGCATTATCCCGTCTAAAAATCTGCTTATTAACATAAGCCAGATATCAGCTTATCGTAACCTATGTTTATTGCAAAAACCTGTACCTTCCTG
>JAJQIL010000036.1 GCA_021199235.1 Lachnospiraceae bacterium
GGGACATTTTCTCTTGTGGTATATAAGGACATTATCATAAATGGCCCATATTCCACAACCCGCGGAAAAATTCCGATTGACAACTTTACAAATATAGCTTAAATTATGAGTTAATAGTGATAATCACTCATCAGGCTGGTTGCAAGACCCTGGTCCACCGAGCGGCGGGGAATTTCCCCGCTATTTTTAATCTCCTGTCCTCTCGGATCAGCATTTATAATTCTTTTCTTATCATCAATGTCACGCATTCGAATATAATATTTTCTATATTTTGGTCAACTTCACACAGCATTCTATGTTCGCCGTCTGTGGAAACATATCCACGCAGCAGATCCGCTCCGCCTGATACCCATTTGCCAGCAGCACCTCCAGATCCCGTGCAAGGCTGGTCGGCTTGCAGGAAATATAAAGGATACGGGGCGCACCGTAGGCGATAATCTTCTGCATGGCTTTGGGATGGATACCGTCTCGCGGCGGGTCGAGGACGATAAAGTCCGGGCGGTCGGATATGGTATCGAGGACTTTCAGAACATCGCCTGCGATAAAGGTGCAGTTATCAAGGCCATTGATCACGGCATTTTCTCGCGCAGCCGCGACGGCTTCTTCTACGATTTCTACGCCGATGACTTTTTTCGCTATGGGAGCCAGAATCTGAGCGATAGTGCCTGTGCCGCTGTATAAGTCAAATATCACATTTGCCTTCTCAGGCAAAACATCTTCCTTTTTCCCCATGACAAATTCCCGCGCCACACTGTAGAGCACTTCCGCTCCTTTAGAGTTGGTCTGGAAGAAAGAAAATGGCGTGATTTTAAATCGCAGCCCAAGCAGCGTCTCGTAAAAATAATCCTGCCCATACAAAACTGTCGTCTGTTCGCTCTGAACAACGTCTGCTACAGAGTTGTTCAGCATATGCAAAATGCCTGCAATCCGGCCTTCCAGCTGCAGAGACAGAATAGCCTTCGTATATTCGTTCCAAAGTTCTGTCAGATTCACCATCTGCGCGGTCAGGTTCCCCCTCTGTTCTGCCAACTTTTCCATTTGCCCGGTCAGGTTCCCCTTCTGCTCTGCCAGCTTCTCCATTTTTTCAGTCAGGTTTTCCATCTGCGGAAGATTTGCCGACTCTTCGTCTTTCTTCCTGTTTTCGCTTGTTACCTCCGGCTTATTGCCTATGTATTCGACGCCTGCCCCGGCAGTCACAAGACAGACAAGGACTTCCCCTGTACTCTGGGATCTGCGCAGCAGAAGATGGCGCAGAATCCCTTCGTGCGTCATTTTATGATAGTAGGGAATGTTCTTTTGCCGGAAAAAGTCAAGCGTAGCTGTCAGGATCGCCGTCATATCCGGGTGAACGAGCTGGCAATCCGAGACGGTCAGAACATCGTAATGACTGCCGCGTTTGTGCAGGCCGAGGCTGAGCGGGCCGTCTTTATACTCATCACCAAAGGAGAATTCCATCTTATTGCGGTACTGGAATTCCTGCGGGCTCGGGCGGATACCCTCAAATATACCCGCCATTGCCATTTCCGACTCATGACTGCGCTCTGCCTGTCCGATCGCACATAATTCTGATTCTGTGGCATATTCCTCCTGCCCAGCTGCACACAGTTCTGATTCCTTATCTCCGCCTTCCTGCCCGGCCGCACAAAGTTCTGATTCCGAATCCCCGTTCTTTCGCCCAGCCGCACATAACACAGGTTCCAGCAGGCGTTTTACCTGCCCGGCTTTCATGGCAAGCTGGTCTTCATAGGACATACTCTGCCAGGTGCAGCCGCCGCAGGCCGGAAATTTCCCACAGGCGGAAGCCCTCGCTTCCAGCTCTGACGGCTGCAATACTTCCAAAAGGCGTCCTTCCGCGCGGCCGCTCCGCTTTTTGGAAATCGAGAAGCGGATGTTCTGACCCGGAATCGTATTTTTCACTGTCACGATGCCCTCGTCCGTCCGGACAATTCCCTTGTTTGGAAAATCCACGCGTTCTACTGTGCCTTCCATGATCTGCCCTTTTTTCATGCGAAAATTCCTCCGTACTATATTCCCTGTGATTTCTGTCCGCATCCCTTTACAGTAACAGAGCAGATGCGTCTGCATCTGCCCTGTCTGTTGTTTTCATCATGTAAAAACGATCGTTACTCCTCGTCGTCATCATCGTCTTCGTCAGCGTCGTCTTCCTCATCTGCCTCAGCTTCGTCTTTCTCCGGCTCTGCTTCAGATTCTTCTGCGTCCGCTTCTTCAGACTCATCTTCATCCGAATCTTCCTCTTCCGGCTCTTCGGACTCATCTTCGTCGTCTTCGTCATCCTCGCCGTCTTCGTCTTCTTTCTCCGGAAAATCATCGTCGTCAAAGAAATCTTCAAAGTCATCGTCAAAATCATCCTCAAAGTCTTCCAGATAATCCGGGGCAAAATAGCGATATACCGCATAGGCAATGGCCGCTACTGCCGCTACCGCACCAATGATGGCAAAAATCCACAGTGCTGTATTCTTTTTCTTTTCTTCATCATGTTTCTTCAATGCCGCTACCAAATCGTCAACTCTTGTCATACGCTGCACGTCCTTTCTTTTTACGGTCATGCCGTTCACACCATGTCTCAGTCAGCTGTTCAGTGACTTCCAAATAACTGATTACGAAGAGCACGCCGCATTTTCTCTGTTTCGGTTAGTATATCACAGGATTCCTTTTTTTACTATATAAAAATTAGATTTTCTTCAGCTT
>JAJQIL010000011.1 GCA_021199235.1 Lachnospiraceae bacterium
ACGCGCAGGCTTCAGGTGCCTGTGGTAGCAATATCGTGTGGGTTCAAGTCCCATCCTCCGCATGTAAGCTTCCCGTTGAGTACGGGAAGCTTTTTTCTTTGTATAAAACCATGTTCCACCTGCTATTATTTCGGCGCAGTTTTTCAAAGAAGTGTTTGACATTTTGCCGTGCAGCAAGGATAATAGAGTACGGCGGATGACCGGGCAATAAAATTTCCGGCGGACGGGAGAATATCTTATGAATTTAAAAAAAGCATTTATCATCAGTTTATCTACAGTAGCAGTTCTTGTTCTGGTTATGTTTCTCGCTATTCCAAGAGTATTCAGTGCCTTTTACGGGAGGGCGAATTATCTTTCCGATGAGGAAGTTGAGGTTGAGGAGACCGTTCCGGAGGAGGAGACGGATGAAGGCGTCGGAGATCTGGTAAGCGACGAGGAGCTGGCCGCGATCCAGGATGCGATGGATTCTTCCAGAAGCGTGCTTTCGGATGATGAGATTTATAATGTGCTTCTGATCGGTGTGGACCGGCAGGAGAAGACCTGGAACGGCAATTCGGACTGCATGATCCTTCTCTCTATTAATACAAAAGACAATCGTGTGACCATGGTTTCTCTGATGCGTGATACGTATGTGAATATACCTGATGTCGGATATAAAAAGCTGAACGCGGCGTATGCTTATGGCGCGGGGCCGCTTCTCTGCGAGACGGTTACGGAGACCTACAAGATCGAAGTGGATAATTATGTGGCGGTCGATTTCTGGGATCTGGTGGATATTATTGATATCATCGGCGGACTGGACATGGAAATTGATGAGGACGAAGTGGAGATCACGAACCTTTACATACAGGATATGTGTGAGCGCCTGCTGGATATTGATCCGACCGGCCATTATTTCCCGGAAGAGGGAGGTATGGTCCGGGCAGACGGCGTGATGGCTGTGGCTTACGCGCGGAACCGTTTTGTCGGCAATTCAGATTTTGAGAGGACGGAGCGGCAGCGCTATATTCTCACGCAGCTGATGGAAGAAGCAAAGCAGATGTCCCTCGCGCAGATGACGGAAAAGATGCAGGCAATTCTGGAATATGTCACCACGAACATTCCGGAGTCCGATATCTGGAGCCTGGTGACGGAGCTGCCGGATCTTCTGGAGTATGAGTTCGAGACCAGCCGTGTTCCGTATGACGGAATGTACAGCACGATTTATGTGAACGGACAGGATATGCTCGTGCCCGACTGGGATGAGACGCTGGAGATTCTGCACGACTTTATCTACGGCAGTGATGAGGACAGCACAGAGGCGGTTGCCGAATAATGAAAGAAAATAAAAAAAATAGCGCCTGCAGTGGTGAAGTTTCTGAACGGTTCCGCAAAAAAATATTTTTTACGGATCTCGACGGTACGCTGCTCAACGATCAGAAGGAGATCACGCCCGGCAATCAGGCCGCGATCGATCTGGCACTTCGGGAGGGACATAAGGTTGTTATCTCCACTGGGCGGCCGCTTGCAAGCGCGTTGATTCAGGCAGAACGCCTCGGTCTGATGCGGGAAGGCTGCTATGTGATCGCTTTCAACGGCGGAGAGATTTACGATACGTCTTTACACCGTTCCATTTATCGCCGGACCATTCCGAAAGAACTGATTCCGCCGATCTTTGAGGAGGCGCACCGCCGTGGGATTTATATTCAGACTTTTTCCGGGAAAGAGGTGCTCTCAGAGGAAGATCGACCGGAGCTTTATGATTACGTGAAGCGCACGCTGCAGACCTGCCGGGTGGTTCCGTCGGTTGCGGAGGAATTGACGGAGGCTCCCTGTAAGCTGCTGGCGATTGAAGAGACGGATCGGGCGCTGATCGAGGATTTTCTGAGCTATCTGACCGAACGGTATGCCGGCACGCTCAATGCTTACTTTTCCAACAACTCATATCTGGAGATTGTTCCCGATAAAGTGACAAAGGGACAGGCGCTGCTCTGGATGTGTGAGTTTCTTCAGATCCCTGTCGAGGATTCGGTATCAGCTGGCGATGCGCCGAATGACGTAGAAATGATTGAGGCGGCCGGGACTGGTGTGGCCATGGCAAATTCGTTTCCCGGTGTAAAAGAGCATGCGGATTATGTGACAGACGCGGACAACAATCACGACGGAGCCGCGGAGATTATTCATCGATTCCTCCTGTAAAAAAGAAAACCCGCAGTCACGTGACGGTGTGACGGCGGGTTTTACGTTTTCTTAATACATCAGCTGTGGTCTGTAATCAGCCCATTGCGCTGACTGCTTTCGCAAGGCGGGAAACTTTTCTCGCTGCGTTGTTCTTGTGATAAACGCCCTTGGTAGCAGCCTTATCAATGGTAGAAGTAGCAGCCAGCAGAGCTGCTTCTGCTGCAGCCTTGTCATTCGCCGCAACAGCTGCTTCTACTTTTTTCATCGCGGTCTTCACAGAAGACTTGATGGCTTTATTTTTGTCATGTCTCTTCTGGGAGACAAGGATTCTCTTCTTCGCAGATTTAATATTTGCCAACTCGAACACCTCCCTGCTTTTTAAGATTCAATTGTTTCGAAAAACGGACACGGTCGTTTCTTTCAAACATACTCAAATATATTAGTCCAATCGTTGAGTCCTGTCAAGATTTTTTTCAGCCATTGACAGAGAAAT
>JAJQIL010000150.1 GCA_021199235.1 Lachnospiraceae bacterium
CTCCGGGGCTTATGTTAAAAATTTTTCAGGACATTTTCAAAAACGCTTGACAGTGTTTTTTCTTATATTTTCACTGGAAAATCGAAATTTCTAATTGAGGTTCAGCACATCCCCCGTATCCGGATCAATAATGTTCATATACGCGTCCACCACATTCCCGTCCTCGTTGACGTAACAGCCCGGAACCTCATTCCCGGAGGAATCAATGACCACTCCGTCTTTTACATGCACATGGTAGACCAGCTGGCCGCTCGAATTGAAGACCATCAGATCCACCGTGGATTCTCCGTCGTCGGTATCCGCATCGTCCGTACCGTCCGCGGCCGCGGTATCGGTATCCGAGCCATCCGCGCTGTCCGCAGAACCGCTGCCGTCGTCTGAGCTGTCGGAAGAATCCGCGGAATCAGAAGTTCCGGTGTCACTGCCGGTGCTGTCCGCTGTGCCGGAGGCCGCTCCGCCGTCCGTCGTAGCGCCGCTTAAGGTCGAGGTATCCGATGCAGCCTGCGTCGTTCCGCTCTCTTCCGCTCCGGATGAGTCTGCCGTGTCCCCGGTCTCGCTTTCCGTCTCCGTCTCGACGATCACTTCATCCGATGGTGTAAAGGTGATGTCCTCATTCTTGCCGGTCACATTTTCCAGATGCAGAGTCCCCGCGGAGGACGCACTCATGGTATTCAAAATCGCCTTCAGGTTGGCAATTTTTTCTTCGAGATATTCATCCTGACCCAGGACTGCCTCTATGTAGCCGATATATACCGTAATCTCAGAATCCTCCGCAAACCGGATCTCGGAGGCAGTCAGTTCCTGATAATCCAGCAGCTCCAGAAGGCTTAATATGGTGCGCAGCTGCGAACTGCTCTCGGTCGGCGCCTTCTGATACAGTGTCACCTCCCCCAGCGACGCACCGGTAATGATCGGGATATCGTCATAAAGTTCATCCGTAATTTCCAGAATGATCCCATCTTCATCAAAATACGCGTAGCTTCCTGTATCAAAATAGCCGACCAGCTCTTTTTCCGAAACGGTCACCCGCACGGCAAACGGCGAGGTCATTTGGACTTTCATAGATGCCAGATACGGCATGGTATCCGGGATATCTCCGTCCCGGCAGGTCCACCAGAGGTAAAGCGTACTGCCTGAAAGGAAATCCGTAATGAGTCCTTCCTCAATCTCCTCCGCCGAATACCGGCTGTTGCCGGACACTGTCACCTTCCGTACCCGAAATACAAACAGTACGGTCAGGATCACCAGTACCGCTGCAAGCAGAATTATAAAATTGGTCAGGCGTCTTTTTCTCTTTTGTCTCATAAGTTCACCAACCCTTTTATCCGTTCAGGGTTCTGCCCGGCTCTGCGTATGCGATCGAGCAGGAACCGGCTTGTCGGATCCTGCTCGCCCGCGTGAGCCGGGTGCGGCTTTAGCCGCAAAACTCCTTGCCCGGCTCTGCGCATAAAGACAGGTCCGCCCCCAGACTTTGGTAGTCGCGGCAGATGTCCTCATAGCCGCGCGCGATATATTCATATCCGTCGATCCGGCTCCGGCCGTGTGCTGCAAGCGCCGCCTGCACAAGCGCCGCCCCGCCCCGCAGATCCGGAGCCGTCACGCAGGCTCCGCAAAGCCGCCCGGCATCTCCGAGACCTTCGATCCGGGCAAGATTTCCTCTGATCTCAATCCTCGCACCCATCTTTCGAAGCTCGCCTGCGGTCAGAAACCGGTTTTCAAATATGGTCTCCCGGATCCGGCTGCTGCCTTTTGCCGTACAGAGCGCCGCCATCAAAGGCGACTGCAGATCGGTCGGAAATCCCGGATACGGAGCCGTCATTACTTCATCCGCTGCTGCGGGAGGTCCGGACGCGCACACAGTGCCGTCCTCTTCTATCGTCGTTCCCATTTTTTTCAGGACAGCAAGCAGGGCGTCCAGCTGTCCGAAGGGAAAATTGTGAATGCGCACACATCCGCCGCAGGCGGCTGCGGCAAGCAGATAACTGCCCGCTACGATCCGGTCCGCATGCAGCCGATAGCGGAGCGGAAGCAGTTTTTTGGTGCCTGTTACGCGAATTGTGCGCTGATGATCCCGCGAGATCACGGCACCCCTCAGCCGCAGAAACTCACAAAGCTCTTCTATCTCCGGTTCCATGGCCGCATGTTCGATCACTGTCGTTCCCTCCGCACATACCGCGGCAAGAATCGCGTTCTCAGTCGCGCCCACACTTGGCATGGCAAGGGAAATGCTTCCTCCGTGAAGGCGGGATGCCTCCGCGCAGATGCTCTTCTGAATTACCGGCCGGACCATCTCATTCCCGTCAGGTTCATTCCCATCGGGTTCATTCCCATCGGGTTCGTTCCCATCGGGTTCGTTCCCCAAGTCCGGCAAATCCCTGCAAAAACATGCGTCCTCCGGCGAATAAAACCTTGCTCCCAGCTTTTCGAGTGCTTCCATATGCTGATCGATCGGCCTGCTTCCGATGGCGCATCCGCCGGGATAAGGAAGCTCAGCCTTTCCCATTTTACCAAGAAGTGCTCCCAAAAACAAGATGGAGGAGCGGATTCTTACTGCCTCCGTCCCGCATATGGCAAACCTTTCCAGCTGCGACGCATCCACTGTAACCGTGTGACCGTTCCGTTCCGCGCGGCAGCCCAGCATGCGCAGGATGGTGATGGTGTCTTCAACGTCCTGAATATGCGGACAGTTTTCGATTTCACAGGGACCTTCCCCCAGAATACATGCCGCCAGAATCGGCAGCGCCGCGTTTTTGGAGCCCTGCACCGTCATTTCCCCGTAAAGCGGTTTCCCGCCGGTTATTTCCAGATAAGCCACACAGCCGTCCCCCGTTCGCAAATACTCCAGGAAACGGCGCAGGCCATTTCCTTTGCGCCGGCTTAAATAATAAGCCGCCGGTATCTCAGTATATGCGTCAGAGTGCCAAAGTGTGCGCTTCTCTTGCTCCGCGGCTCACCGAGAGCGCCAGTCCCATCTCGGAGAGCAGAAACAGCATGGATGTGCCGCCGTAGCTTACAAACGGCAGCGTGATGCCGGTGTTGGGAATGGTGTTGGTCACCACCGCGATATTCAGGATCACCTGAATGGCAATGTGCCCCATAATTCCCGCCGCGATCAGCGATCCGAACAGATCGGGAGCGTGGGTCGCGATCACCATAAAGCGCCAGAGTAAAAGCAGAAAAAGCAGGATCAGGATCACCGCGCCGAAAAGCCCCAGTTCCTCGCAGATTACCGAAAAAATCATATCGTTCTGCGCCTCGGGCACAAAGCCCAGCTTCTGCAGGCCGTTGCCCAGACCCAGTCCGAACAGGCCGCCGGAACCGATGGCATACAGCCCCTGCATGGTCTGGTATCCCTTTTCATACAGCTCGGGATGCCGCCAGATCTCCAAACGTTCCAGTCGATAAGACTCAATACTTAAAAAAGCCGCAAGAAATCCGACACCCGCCAGAATCATCCACAGAAACGGCAGATAGTTCGGATTGGAAACAAAGATCATGAGCATCGCGATCCCGAGGATGATCACCGCCGTGCTTAAATTATTTTTCCCTACAAGAGCGACGATGGGCAGTATCGCCAGGAAGACGGTAGCTGTCAGGCCGCGCGATCGATAGCTTCCCGGGATTCGCCCGTCGCGTCCCTTCTGACCTGACGATCTGGTTTTTCCTCCTGCAACACTGGCAAGCAGCAGGATCACGGCCGGTTTCGCGTATTCCGAAGGCTGAAAGGACAAAGGCCCGATTGAAAGCCAGCGCCGGGAACCGTTGTAGGCGTCCCCGAACAGCAGTACCGCTCCGGAGAGCGCCAGAGACAGCAGATATGCCGGTCCCGCAAGCTTTTTCAGCACATGATAATCGATGGAGGAGACCGCAGCCATCGCCGCAAGTCCGAGTGCCATCGCAAAAAACTGTTTTTTCAGATACCAGGCCGGGTCGCCGAAGCGCACCTCTCCATTGTACGAACTTGCACTGTAGAGGATCACCAGGCCGTAACCACACAGGAAAAGGATTGCCAGCAAAAGCAGCAGATCGGCAGATCCCGCATGGTTTTCCTCTTTTCTTCGCGCTGTGTAATCCGGGCGCCTGCCGCGCCGTCTGTCACCAATGTCCAGAAAATCACCCCATCAGTCGAGTTGATTTACCAGTTCTTTAAATCGCCTGCCGCGCACCTCGTAATTGGGGAACATTCCCCAGCTGGCACATGCCGGCGAAAGCAGCACCGCGTCCCCGCTTACCGCATGCTCCGCGCAGAACGCCACCGCATCCTCCAGCGTATCTTTAAGTACGCAGTCCTTAAAGCCGCATCTTTCGGCCGCTTCGGCAATCTTCTCTCTTGTCTGTCCGATCAGTACCAGGTATTTTACTTTTCCGTCAAACGCCTGAATCCATTCTTCATAGGAAGAATTTTTGTCATAGCCGCCGCCGATCAGCAGGGTCGGGCGGTCCATTGCCTGAATCCCCTTGATTGCCGCGTCCGGATTGGTCCCCTTGGAATCATTGTAGTAAACGACACCTTGCTTCTCGGTCACATACTCGATTCGGTGTTCCACCGCCTGGAACGAGCAGACGGTATTCCGGATCACCTCAAACGGCACCCCGTAAGCGTACGCCATTGCTGCCGCCGCCATGACATTCTCATGATTGTGGCGGCCCAGGATGTTCAGCTCTTTCGTCGAGCAGATCACCGTCTCCGTCGTCCCGTCTGAAAAACAGATCGTCTCCCCGTCGAGGTACATCCCTTTTTTCAGTTTATGCAGACTGCTGAAGTAAATGACTTTTGTCTGTAAAGTCTTTCCAAACTCCCGCAGAATGGGGTCCTCATAATTGAGCACACAGGTATCGTCCGGTCCCTGATTTTCCGTGATCAGTTCTTTGACACGTATGTATTCCTCCATCGTGTGATGGCGGTTCAGATGATCCGGCGTGATGTTCAGGATCGCGCTCACCTTCGGGGCAAAGCCTTCGATCGTCTCCAGCTGGAAGCTGGAAATTTCCGCCACCACGATCGACTCGTCCGTCAGCTGATCCGCCGCATCTGTGTAAGGGTTGCCGATGTTGCCCACGACGCAGACGCGCTCTTTTGCAGACACACTTCCGGCCGCCCCCTTCACATAATCCTTCATGATCTCGCCGAGCAGGCTTGTCGTCGTGGTCTTGCCGTTCGTACCCGTCACCGCAAGCACATCGCCTTTTCCGCATTCCCAGGCCAGCTCGATCTCACCCCAGATGCGCACGCCGCGCTCCCGCATCGCGTTCACCAGCGGCAGGTCGGTCGGCACGCCGGGACTTAAGACCGCCAGATCGATCCGCGCAAGGACATCTTCCGGCAGTTCGCCGAGGATGATCTGCAGGCGGTCACCAATGCTGTTCACCACTGCCCCGGCCTTTTTCTCATTTGCCATATCTTTGCCTGTTTCAGTCTCAGGTGTTAACGCATTCAGCACCTTCTCTTCCAGTTCCTTCGCATCCAGCTTCTCATTCCCATCATACAGGATCACTTCTGCGGCCGGTATTCCAAGCAGAAGCCTGGCCGCTCCAATGCCGCTGATGCCCGCGCCAAAGACAAGGACGCGACTGTTTCCTAATTTCATAATTCCTCCTCCTCTCACCCGATCGCGTACAGCGCCAGCAGACACAGAAACGCGGTCACGATCTCAAACACCGTCACAATGCGTGTTTCCGACCATCCGCACAACTCAAAGTGATGATGGATCGGCGCCATCTTGAAAAAGCGTTTTCCGCCGGTCGCCTTAAAGTAGGTAACCTGAATAATGACAGACAGCACCTCGACCAGATACACCAGGCCGATGATCAGGATAAAGATCGGCAGCTTCAGCAGATAAGCGCTTCCGGCCACAAACCCGCCGAGCGCGAGCGACCCGGTGTCGCCCATAAAGACCTTCGCCGGGTAGACGTTAAACAACAGGAATCCAAGCAGCGCGCCCGCTACGGCCGCCGTGATCGGTTCAATCTCTCCGCCAAGCGCCATGGAGGCGGCGGTAAAGAAGATGGCCACCATCAGCGTCACGCTGCTGGCAAGCCCGTCCAGTCCGTCGGTAAAGTTCACGCCGTTGACAGTGCCGATGATCACAAAGTACGCAAGCGGAATGGAAAGATATTTAAACAGTCCGCCGAAAGAATCCGCCGTCAGCATTTTTCCTCCGCTGAACGGAATGATCAGCTCCAGACAGGACTTGTCCATCACCCAGATGTAAATGATAAAAATCGTGGTGACGATGATCTGCCCCAGCATTTTCTGTTTCGGATACAGCCCGTCGGATCGGCGCAGCACAACCTTCAGATAATCATCGAGAAAACCGATCAGTCCGAAGCCCAGCACCAGAAACAGCACCGGGATGATCCGGGGATATTTTCCCACATAAAAAAGAGAAGTGATCACGACGCTGATCAGCATGATCAGGCCGCCCATCGTCGGCGTTCCCGCCTTCTGCAGATGAGACTGCACACCTTCCTCCCGTTCGGTCTGCCCGACCTTCAGCTTTCGCAGAAACGGGATGACTACCGGCCCCAGGATCACACAGATCACAAAGGCCACAAACAATGGAATAAAAATATCCGGATTCATTTTCATACGGTTCTCCTCCTTATTTATGCGCACAATTCCTGTATCTATCTATTCCGCCGTCTCCTTTTCAGAAAGACTTTTTTCGATTCCCAGATACGGCAGAATATTTTCAAAAACATCCTTTACGACCGGCGCGGCGATCGTGCCTCCGTAATAGGTACCCTGCGGGTTGTTGATGACGCACAGGCAGATGACCTGCGGATCGTCTGCCGGGGCAAAGCCGACAAATGAGGAAATGTATTTTCCCTGCCCGCGCGGGAGCGTCTCACTCGTCGCGGTCTTGCCGCCGATCCGATAGCCCTCAATATAAGCATTTTTGCCGGAACCGCCGTCTACGACCTGCTCAAGCAGATAACGCATGGTCTCCGATGTTTCCTCAGAGAGGATCCGTTCTCCTTCCTCATATTGATAAACCTCTGTCAGCGTGCCGTCACTGTCGCTGGCACTGACAGCAAAATGCGGCGTGATGCGGATGCCGCCGTTGACGATGGAAGCCGCGGTCGTGATCAGCTGGATCGGCGTGATCTGGAACGACTGTCCGAATGAAATCGTGGCAAGCTCCACCTGACCGACGTTTTCTTTCTTATGCATGATCGTCGCCGCTTCGCCCGGCAGATCGATGCCGGTCTTGTCGTTCAGGCCAAACTGATCAAAATATTTAAAATAATTGTCCACGCCAAGCCGCAGCCCGACTTCGATAAAGACGGGATTGTAGGAATTCTGCGCAGCCTCCAGAAAGGTCTCTGACCCGTGTCCCGCTGTCTTATGGCAGCGAATCCGCCGGTCGTCCACCAGCTTGTAGCCGGGACAGTAAAACGTATCGGAAAGCGTCACTACGCCCTCCTCCAGTCCTGCCGCAGCGGTGATGATCTTGAAGGTCGACCCCGGTTCGTAGGTGTCGTTGATGCAGCCGTTGCGCCACATCCTGTTGAGGGCATCCTGCAGTTCTTCATTCGTCATGGAAGATACCGCATCCAGACCATTATCGGATAAGGCAGTTTCCGCATCCTCATCCGATTCGCCGGAATCCTGCGTCCCGATATAGAATTCCGTCAGGGTATACGGATCATTGAGATCAAATTCGGGCACGTTTGTCATCGCGTAAATTTCCCCGTTCTGCGGGTTCATCACAATGATTGACACGCTGTCCGCCTGCTTTTCCTCCAGTACCTTATAAGCGGCCTGCTCGACATACTGCTGGATGTTATAGTCCAGGCTGATGGTGAGATCATTACCTGCCGCCGGCTCCACGCGCGTTTCCGCCGTGTCCTCTATCTCAATGCCCCGCGCGTCGGTGAGCGTCAGGATCGTGCCGGGTGTCCCGGAGAGTACCTCGTCATACCGGACCTCCAGACCGATGATGCCCTGATTGTCGGCGCCGGTGAACCCCAGCACCTTCGAGGCCATGCTTTCATACGGATAATACCGTTTATAATCCTCATCTACCTTTACCCCGTCAAGCCCATAGCTTCGGATCGCGTCGCCGGTCTCTTTGTCTACATTGCTTTTGATACGCTCGATGGAGCTGTTTTTTTCCACCCGCGCCCGCACGGTCTCTTCGTCCATGCCAAGCTCCGTACAGAGCATTTCGATGACCTGTTCCGCATCCGTGATCTGGCTGTGGATGACCGACACTGTGCACACAGTCCGGTTGTCCGCCAGCACTGTGCCGCCGCGGTCCAGGATCCTCCCGCGGGCCGCTTTGATGGAACGTTCCCGCTCGTGCAGATCCTCCGCCAGAGTCGTATAATATTCGGACTTCATGATCATCAGATAACCAAGCCGTCCGATCAGAAACAGCAGCGCCGCCATACAGCAGGCAAAGATCAGCAGGATTTTCCTGCGGTGAAAGGACATTGTTTTCCGCATGCGTCCCCCGAATGATACTGTCATTTCATATCTATTCGATGAGAAGGAACTTCATGCCTTTCTTTATTCCTCTTCTTCTTCATCCGCAATATCGGTCGGATCGACGAGGGTCGTATCCGAGTCATCCACGCTGCTCTCATCCAGCGGCGCGGCCATATCCGGGTTCGTCGCGATGGACTCCTCTCCGTCGTCCTCTGTCTCTACAGTGGAGACCGCGTTCATATAACCGTCGTAAACGGTTCCGTCATCATCTATATAGGCACCGGCGATCGCATTGCCGTCCGCGTCGACCACCTCGCCGTCTACGACACGCGCGTCATTGTACAGATTGCCATAGGAATCAAACGCCTGAAACGTCGTCACGCTGTCAACCTGTACGACATCGTCCTGCGTCAGTCCCAGCTCCGCCAGCAGCGAATCCGAGATCTCCTCGGTCGCCGTGATGCCCATATACGGGAGTACATCCAATGCGATCGTCTGGAAAAGCTTCTGTGCGTAGCTGCTGCTTGCCTGGTTCTCCACGTTCGGTTCGTCGACTACGACATAGATCACAACCTCCGGATCATTGATCGGAGCCGCTCCGATAAAGGATACCAGATACAGGCCGTCCGCGCGTTCGCCGGTCGTGGAATCAATTTTTTCCGCCGTACCGGTCTTTCCGCCGACACGATAGCCCGGCACGCGGGCCGTTTTGCCGGTACCTTCTTCCACTACGCTTTCCAGATACTCTTTCAGGCTATCTGAGGTCGAAGAGGAAATGATCTGTTTTAACAGCAGCTGTGAGTTGTCCTTAACGATCGCGCCGTCCTCATCGAGGATCTTATCCACGACGTGAGGCTGGTAATAATAGCCGCCGTTGACAACCGCGCAGAACGCTGAAATTTCCTGGATCATCGTACAGGTAAAGCCCTGTCCGAACGAGCAGGTCGCCAGCTCAACCTCATTCATGGTGTCTCTCGTATACACGACGCCGGTCGATTCATTCGGCAGATCGATGCCGGTCTTTTTGCCAAAGCCAAACAGTGACTGATATTCGATAAAATTCGATACCCGCATCTTCGCCGCGATCTGCATCAGAGCATCGTTGCAGGAATTCACCAGAGCATCCTCCAGTGTCTCCGCTCCATGCGCCCCCGGGTAGACGTCGCAGTGGATCTCCGTGTCAGTAACGTATTCGCCGCCGTCGCAGTAAAAGCTGTCGCTCGTCGAGATCGCACCGATCTCCAGCGCAGCCGCGATCGTGATCGGCTTGTAGGTCGAACCGGGCTCATAGCTGTCGGATACGCAGAAGTTGCCCCAAAGCTCATAGAGCTTTGAATTGTACGTGCTGCCGTCCTCATCCTCATCCAGGAATTCCTGTATCTCCGCCTCCGTGTACCAGTCGTAGATCACGCTGTCCGGGTCGTTCAGGTCGTAGCTCTGGTTGGTCGCCATCGCCAGTATCCCGCCGGTATCCGGATCCATCACCACCACCGCGACATTCGCGGCACCGTGCTTCGCGGTACCATCGTCGTTGTCGTCGCCATATTCCTCGTCAAACTCTGCGATCGCGTTTTCTACAATCTCCTGAATATTCACATCCAGGGTCGTCACCAGCGTATAGCCGTTCTCCGGCGCGATCGTCTTGGTCTGATATTCCGTATCCTCATTCAGATAACCGAAAATACGGCCGTTCGTGCCCTGCAGCTGCTCGTCGTAATACGCCTCGAGCCCGACAATGCCGTCGCCCAGGCTGTTCGCGAAGCCGATGGTATTGCTTGCCAGCGAGCCAAGCGGATAATGCCGGACATATTTCTCCTCAAACCAGACTCCGGTCACCGCGGCGCGCTTTTTCTTTTCTTCCTTCTCTGATTCGCTTAAGGTACTGGAAGAGACATCCGCGTATTCGTTGATATATTCCTCATACGCTTCCTTTTCATCCTGCGTCAGGTACTGGTCCTCGTCATCCGCTTTGACCTGCAGCACCTGATACTGACTGTTCTTCGTCTCATCTGAAAGGATAAGGTAGCGCAGTTCGGTCTCATCCAGTCCGAAATACGAGCATAATACCTCGATGGTGGGCTCCAGGGCATTTTCCTGATCCTGATTGATGGCATAGCAGTCGATCACCAGATTGTATACCTTTTCACTATAAGCCAGAAGCCGTCCGTTCGTGTCCTGGATCTCGCCTCTGCGGGCATACAGGGTCTGGCTGTCATAATCGTTCTGGGAAAGCACCTGTTTCGCGTAGCTGTTTCCTTCTGTAATATTGATCTGCGCGATACGCGCCAGCAATACCACCAGCCCCAATAAAACGAATGCAAATACAGCCAGAAGCTTTATTTGCATTCGTTTCGTAAATTTTCGTTCTTTTTTTATACGATTTGCCAAATTGATTCACCTACTCTGTCGGTATCTCGGAATACTGTCTCACATAATCGCCATCTTCCACTTCATAGGTAACGATCTGATCCGATGTAGCCTGCTGCATACCGAGCTCGTTCGTGGCTACCTCTTTGATATGCTCCAGATCCACGCTGTTCATCACACGATTGTATTCCGAATCATTCTCCAGCACCGCGGAATCCAGTTCGGCGGAAAGCGTCGCCACCTCCTCAGAGAGCAGCGTATTGACCGCACGAAGCTGCAAAAACTGCACACAGACAAACACCGTTACCACCGCAGCAGCCGTAAGAAAAAGGACATACCGGAAATTCATCTGGAGTGCCCGTTCTCTGTTCCTGCGGATACCCGGGCTGACTTCAGCAGAATCGTCCTGCAGCTGTATCGCCTGACCAGCCGGCCGCGGCTGCACATCAGCATCGGCCAAACGCACAGCGTTTTCTGCATGGCCGATGCGACCTGCCGCCGAGCTCTGGCGAGGGGACGCTACCTCCAGTTTGCGAACTGTGTTCCCGTCTATATAGGTATATGCGTTTTTGTCATGGCTTCCCGATCTTTTTTTCGGAGAAGCCGCCCTGTTGTACCCTGATCCTGCCATAACCGTCCCTGCTTTCAAATACCCGGAGCTTCGCGCTCTTAGCCCTTGCGTTTTCGTCCAGTTCTTCCTGTGACGGAAGAATCGGCTTACGTGTGATAACAGTTCCTTTTGACTGTTTACCGCATACACAGACCGGAAATTCTTTCGGGCATGTACACGGGTTTTCAAAATACCGGAATTTGTTCTTCACAATCCGGTCTTCAAGCGAATGAAAGGTGATCACACAAATCCTCCCTCCATCGCACAACAGATCCACCATATCCTCCAGAGATTCCTCAAGAACTGTAAGCTCCTGATTGACCTCGATTCGGATGGCCTGAAACGTCCTTTTGGCCGGGTGTCCTCCCACTGCCCGCACTTTCATTGGAATCGCAGCCTTTATAACATGAATTAACTCCCCAGTTGTTTCCAGTTTTTTTTCTTTGCGCGCGATCACAATATGTTTGGCAATGTTTTTTGCGAACTTTTCCTCCCCATAGTCGCGGATGACGCGATAAAGCTCCATCTCGCTGTATTCGTTCACAACATCCATCGCCGTCAGGGCCTGCCGCTTATCCATCCGCATGTCCAGCGGTGCGTCCTCCCGGTAGGTAAATCCCCGTTCCGCCGTGTCAAGCTGGTAAGAGGAAACCCCCAGGTCCAAAATGACTCCATCTACAGATGGCACACCAAGCTCCGAGAGTACGGTTCTCATATTGCAGTAATTGCTGCGTACGATCGTTACCCGATCCCGAAACTCATCCAAACGCCTTGTGGCTGCCTCAATCGCGTCCGCGTCCTGATCAATTCCGATCAGCCGCCCGCCATCTGTCAGCCTTTTGCATATTTCCAGAGAATGTCCGCCGCCGCCGAGCGTACCATCCACATAAATTCCATCCGGTCTTATCCGCAGTTCCTCAATGCTTTCGGTCAGAAGTACCGATTTGTGTTTAAATTCCATCAGATATCCAGCCCCAAATCAGACATCTGCTCCGCGATGTCGTCCATGTCATCGTAAGCATTGTTTTCCGTCCAGTCTGCCTTATTCCAGATTTCTATACGGTTAAGGTTGCCCGACAGTACCACATCCTTATCCAGCTTCGCAAATTCTCTTAGATTCTGCGGTAAGAGGATTCTCCCCTGCTTGTCCAGTTCGCATGTGGTCGCGCCACCCATAAAGAAACGTGTGAATTTTCTGGCGTTTTTCTGTGTAAGCGGCAGTTTGCGCAGCTTCTCTTCGAAGATCTGCCATTCGTTTTTGGGAAACACAAACAGGCATCCGTCCAATCCCTTCGTCACAATAAATTCATCGCCAAGTATCTCTCTGAATTTTGCCGGGATGATCAGTCTGCCTTTGGAATCAATCGTATGATTGTATTCTCCCATAAACATCATGATGCACCTTCTTCGAAACCTGTTCCGTCCTGTATGCCCCGGTCAATCTGAGCTGAATTGAATTTTCAATGCTCAGCGCGTATGACTTTTCCGCTTATGACCTCCCGCTGCCAGGCTCCCCAGCAGGCAGCTCAGACAGTTACGGGACGGTTTGCCTGTGGCGTTTTCTCACCGTAAGGATGCTGAAAAAGAGTGTTTTTCTTTCAGGGCCGGTTTTTCTCGTCTCAAACCACCCACAATCTTCCACAAATGTCCCACGATACACCACTTTCTACCACTTGCGATTATAATACAGGTTTTTTTCACAAAAAACAAGCCCAAATTCCCTGAATTTTTCATGGATTGGGCCATTTTCGAGCGATTTACAATATTTAGTTTTATAAAAAAAAACCGCCGCTAAATCTAGCGGCGGTCCATATACAGTTCTATTAATCGATCCAGATAACGGCTCTGGCGGAAAACCTCGTTGTGCCCGGAAAACCCGAAACATGAATGGGATTCCCCACCACCGGCACTTTCGCCGGCGAATGTGTCGTGAGAAAGCAATTCTGCCTCAATCAGCCGGTTCAGCTTTGCCCTCTCTGTCTCGATCAGAGCAGACAGTATCTCCTTTTGATTCATTCTCCTTTGTTCCTCTCAATTACCGCATAAACCGGGGTCTTTTGACCAGAAGCGCCAGCGAACCAATCGCAAAAATCCCGGACAGCACCTGTGAAACCGGCAGCCCCGTCCCAAACAGGATCAGCTGGTCTGTGCGCAGGCTTTCGATCCAGAAACGTCCGGCTCCGTAAAGCAGCAGGTACAGCAGAAATACAGTGAGCTTTTTTCTGTGGCGATGCGGCTTTGCGGTCTTCAGCGCGTCAGCAGAAAAATCCCTGTCATCCGCAGTAAAACGAAATGTAACCAGAAGTAATATCGCCAGCACTCCGAGATTCCATAAAGATTCATACAAAAACGTGGGGTGCACCTGGATATATTCTATCCCGTCGATGGTCTGAATATGCGCACGCATCGCGTCCGTAATCTCTGAGGCCCGCACATCGCTGACCGGAAGCTGCATCGCAAAAAGGTTATCGGTGTAGTCCCCAAATGCCTCGCGGTTGAAAAAATTCCCCCATCTTCCCACGGCCTGTCCCCACACCAGTCCGATGCAGGCCGTATCCAGCGCACTGCGCCAGTCGATCTTTCTGATATGACAGAAGACAAGCGCGGTCAGGACGCCGCCGATCACGCCGCCATAGATGGCCAGGCCGCCCTTACGCAGATTGAAAATCTCCGCAAGATGGCTGCTGTAATAATCCCAGGAAAATACCACGTAATAGATGCGGGCGCAGATTACCGCTACAATAATCGCGATGATACCGAAATCAAAATAATCGTCTTCTTTCTGGCCAGTCGCTTTCGCCACCTTCATCACCAGAAGCAGCCCTGTCATCATGGCCGCCGCCAGAACCACGCCGTACATGGCGATGGAAAAATTTCCGATCGATATGCTCTTGATCACATTCGTCAGCGTGATGCCCAGATGCGGGAAACGAATGGTGCCTTCCATGAAGTCCCCTCCAATCTACGCTTTTTCCTGCAGGCAGGAGAAGCCTGACCCGGCTCACTTCGTTCACACGTTGAACCGGAACAGGATCACATCGCCGTCCCGCACGACGTAGTCCTTGCCTTCCAGTCCCACAAGTCCCTTTTCTCTTGCGGCGGAAAGAGAACCGCAGTCCAGAAGATCGCGGTAATTCACAACCTCCGCACGGATAAAACCGCGTTCAAAATCAGAGTGGATCTTGCCCGCGGCCTGCGGAGCCTTCGTGCCCTTTTTGATGGTCCACGCGCGGGTCTCCGTCTCACCGGCTGTCAGAAAGCTCTGAAGTCCCAGCAAACTGTAGCTTGCCTCTATCAGTTTCTCCAGTCCGGACTCTTTTAATCCGAGATCCTCCAGAAACATCTGTTTTTCATCATCGTCAAGTTCCGAAATCTCTTCCTCAATCTCCGCGCAGATCACGAAGACCTCGCTCCCGGACTGTGACGCGTATTCACGCACCGACTTCACATAAGCATTGGAAGCGCCGTCATCTGCCAGCTCGTCCTCCGCGACGTTCGCCGCAAAGATCACCGGCTTCGCCGTGAGCAGATTGTACTCGGCAAGCCACGCAAGCTCGTCCTCATCGTCCGTCTCATAGGTGATGGCCAGCTTTCCATCCTCCAGATGCTCTTTCAGTGATTTCATCAGCGCCAGTTCTTTCGCAGCGGCCTTGTTGTTGTTCGCCGCACGGCCGGTCTTCGCGATCCGGCGCTCCAGAATCTCCAGATCGGAAAAGATCAGCTCCAGATTGATGGTCTCAATATCGCGTACCGGATCCACCGATCCGTCCACATGCACCACATTTGGATCGTCAAAGCAGCGCACCACATGCACGATCGCGTCCACCTCACGGATGTTCGCCAGAAACTGGTTCCCCAGGCCCTCGCCCTTCGACGCGCCCTTTACCAGGCCGGCAATATCGACAAACTCGATCACCGCGGGCGTCACCTTTGCGGAATGATAGAGATTCGCCAGCAGATCCAGCCGCTCGTCCGGCACCGCTACCACGCCTACATTCGGGTCGATCGTGCAGAACGGATAGTTTGCCGACTCTGCACCTGCTTTCGTAAGAGAATTAAATAAAGTGCTCTTACCCACATTCGGAAGTCCTACGATTCCAAGCTTCATTTTCTGTTTCTCTCCTTGAGTCATTATATTAATACGGGCACCTGCAGGCCCCGTTTTTTTCAAAAATCCTGTAAACTATATTCCGTATATCTTTCCATCACGCCCAGCATCTTCCACACATTCGCGGCGCGGTCTCCTCCGAACACGGCGGAACCGGCGACGCAGACATTGGCTCCGGCCTCCAGCACCAGCGGCAGCGTGCGGTCGTTGATGCCGCCATCCACCTCAATATCCAGATCGAGCCCGAGCTCGAGCGCCTTACGGCGCAGTGTACGGATCTTCTCTGTCATCTCCGGGATATAGGGCTGTCCGCCATAGCCCGGATTCACCGTCATGATCAGCACCATATCGAGATACGGCAGCACATAGTCCAGCGCATTTAAGGGCGTAGCCGGATTCAGTGCCACTCCGGCACGAAGGCCGCGTTCTTTGATGTCGCAGATCACGCGCTGCAGATGGCGGGCTGCCTCCGCGTGCACGGTAATGCTGTCCGCCCCGCAGGCGGCGAATTCCGCTATGTATTTTTCCGGCTCGACGATCATCAGATGCACGTCAAAAAGGGCATCTGTCGCACTGCGGATGGAGGAAATGACCGGCATGCCAAAGGATATGCTCGGCACAAACGCGCCGTCCATGACATCTATGTGAAGGTATTCTGCTCCTGCCTTTTTCACGATACTTACCTCATCGCCAAGTGTCTTAAAGTCGGCGGCCAGAATGGACGGCGCCAGAATATTCTTCCGGTTCATAACTGTTCTCCTGTGTTATGATTGTATTTTTCCTTCGTTTCATGATTCGCGTCCATGTCTTTTCTGCAATGCACACAAATCATATTTTCTACAGATCAATGTCTTCCGGTCAATACTTCTTCCGGTTCTTCAGTTCTTCCGCCAGCAGCGTATAGCTCTCGTACCTTGCAGCCGGTATTTCCCCGACTTCCACCGCGGCTTTCACCGCGCAGTCCGGCTCTTTTAAATGCATGCAGCCCTGGAAGCGGCACTGTTCCTCATAAGGAGCAAACTCATGGAAGTACTCTTTTAATTCCTCATATTCGATATCCGGCAGATACAGAGAAGTAAATCCCGGTGTATCCAATATATAGCTGTTCCTCCGGATATCTGCATCCGGTCGTTCCAAAGCAAATTCAGGCTGCAGTTCCGGCGAATCATTTAAAGCTTCCGGCTGATCGACTGAAAATTCCGGCTGCGGATCCGATGAATCACACGGATTCAGCACCAGCAGCTCCGTATGCCGGGTCGTATGCTTCCCGCGGTCCGCTTTCCTGCTGATCTCCCCGACTTCCATGTGCTGCTCTGAGAGAAAAGAATTGGTCAGTGAGGATTTCCCGACGCCGGACGGTCCGGCCAGAACCGTTGTCTTTCCTTCCAGAAGGCGGCGTACATGGTCGAGACCTTCCTGCTGCGCTACGCTTATAAAACAGACCTCGCAGCCGCAGCCGCGATAAATCTGTTCCAGCATCTGAATCTGCTCCGCATCAGCAAGATCCATCTTATTAAAACAGATGATAACCGGGATCTGCTGGCGGTTCATCATGATCAGGAACCGGTCCAGAAGGTTCAGATTCGGCTGCGGATGGTTCAGAGCAAATACCACCATCGCCTGATCGACGTTGGCGGCTGCCGGCCGGATCAGCATGTTCCGCCGCGGCAGAAGCCGGTCGACATTGCCGGTCCGCTCCTTTTCATCGAGAACGGAAATCTCCACGTCATCCCCGACCAGTGGTTTGATCTTCTCTTTGCGGAAAATACCCCTGGCACGGCATTCATAAACCCCGCTGTCCTCAGCGTGTACATAATAGAACCCGCCGACTCCTCTGATTATCTTCCCGCGCATGCATCCTCCGTTTCCAATACCTTATTCTGCTTCACTGAAGGTGATCCCGGAATACTCAATTTTGCTTGTCACCTCTCCGGTATCCTCATCAAGCAGATAAACGTACGCGATCCCCGTGGATACTCCGGTCGCTCCGGTCACCTGCAGCAGGTATGGGAAGGTCGTTGTACCTTCAAAAACCGTCGTCTCGGTACCGTTCTGATACAGCGTGATCCGCACCGGCTGCCCCGTATATCCGGACGGAGCGGTCAGAGAGGCATTGCACTGCCAGGTGCTGCCCGTCGTGGTATCGGACGAGGTCGATGCCGTCGACGTTGTACCCGACGACGTCGATGTGGAACTGTCAATGGTAATATTATCGTCATCGTCTGTCGAGTCCGATGATGTTGAGGAACCGGTACTGATATAGATCGTGACGGTGCTTCCCGCCGGTACCTGTCCGTCTGTATCCAGTGCGCTGGTGCGCGTCACCATGCCCTCGCTGATTGTATCGCTGGATTCATATGCGTACGCTGCCGTCAGCCCCAGCATTGCCAGTGCTTCCTCGGCGCGCTCCACTGTATAGCCTGTCAGATCCCAGAGGGTCTTATATTCAGTCACAGCCGCCTCTGTCTCCGTCTCCGATTCGGCCGCTCCCTGGCTGACGAAAATGGTAATCGTATCCCCCTTGCGCACGGTCTCCCCGGCTTCCGGATCCGTCGAAATGACATAACCGCTCGCAACCGTGTCGCTGTACTGCGTCCGGTCAACGGAGTATTTCAATCCCTGTGTGATAAGAAGGGCTTCCGCCTGTGAAAGCTCCATATTACTCAGGTCGTCCAGTGAAAATGCTGCTTCTGTCTCAGATTCGCTTTCACTCTCGCTCTCCGTCTCCGACTCACTCTCACTGAGTTCTTCTGTCTCAATGACAATGGCGTCCTCCGTCTCTGACTTTTTACCGGAGAAATTGAACAGGCCAACCGCGTTCGCCAGCAGAGCGAGGAATACGAAGCCCACCACAACCGCAATAATAATGCCGCCGAGCGTCACTGCTTTTTCGAGCTTCGGATTCAGCTCACTGTCCGTATCATCTGCGTTCTTCTTTCCGGTACGGGCCGTCTCAAAGCTCTCATCCAGATGATAGCTTCCCTCTTCCGGCTTATCCTCCTCTTCTTCCTCGTCATAGGAGCCCAGCCAGGACGGGTCATTGATGTCGTCTTCCCCGTATCCCATATTCCAGCGCGTCCCGTCATAATTGTCGTAAAAGCTTTCCGGCCGGCCGGAAGAGACATCCTGATACTGGCTTTTCTGATAATAGCTGCCCGGCTGGTAAGCGCGGTTCTGCACGGAACCAGTCTCCTGCGGCTGCAGGTTCGCCGCCCCTATGTCCATCGTCTCATCGTAGGAGGGCATGCGCTGCTCAGACTTGATCTGATCCATCTCCTCTTTCGACAGAATGATCGTCTGCGAGGTACGGTCTGTCACCTGCCAGGTCACAAAATCGCCCTCCGGATTGACCAGAGACTCTCTTAAGTCCCGGATCAGCTCGGTCATATTCGGATAGCGCCGGTCCGGACTTTTCTGCGTACATTTCATCACGATCTGGTTCGTGGAAAACGGAATCTCCGGCACTTCCTCTCTGGGGCCGTGCACCTCATCCTGCAGATGATGCAGGGCCACCTCGACCGCCGTATCCCCGTCAAACGGGACATGGCCGGTCAGCATCTCATACATTGTAATGCCGAGCGAATAAATATCACTCTTCTCATCGCTGTAGCCGCCTCTGGCCTGCTCCGGCGAGCTGTAATGCACAGAACCCATGACGCCGGACGTCATGGTATTGGAAGAAGCCGCCCGTGCAATCCCGAAATCCGCCACTTTGACCTTTCCGTCGGTGGAAATCATGATATTCTGCGGCTTGATGTCCCGATGAATAATGCCATTATTGTGCGCTGCCTCAAGCCCCGCGGAAATCTGCAGCGCAATGCTGGTCGCTTCCCGGACGGATAACCGCCCCTTGTCCGCGATATAATCCTTGAGCGTGATCCCTTCTACCAGCTCCATCACGATGTAATTGACGCCTGCTTCTTCTCCCTCATCGTATATATTGACGATATTGCCGTGTGCAAGGCCGGCTGCCGCCTGCGCTTCCGCCCGGAATTTGGAGGTAAAGACCTTATCCTCCCGGAATTCCTTCTTCAGCACCTTGACAGCCACAAAACGGTTCAGCTTATGATCCAGGGTCTTGTACACATCGGCCATGCCGCCCGAACCGATCCTTGAGACGATCTCGTATCTGTTCTGAATAAACATTCCTGAACTTAACATATCTTATACCCCATATCAGACTTCAGCGAGGACAACCGAAATATTGTCCTTTCCCCCGTTTTTATTCGCTTCATTTACCAGATGGCACGCCGCCTCCTTTGGAGAAGGGTATTTTCTGACGATCTGCAGAATATCCGCGTCCTCGACCATATTGGTGAGGCCGTCGGAACAGAGCAGGATAAAATCACCTTCCTCCAGTTTTACATCGAAGAAGTCAATCCGCACCGGCGATTTGACTCCCACCGCCCGTGTGATCACGTTTTTATCCGGATGACTGCGCGCGTCCTTGCGCTGCAGCTCCCCCATCCGGACCATCTCTTCCACCAGCGAATGATCTCTGGTAATCTGTGCGATCTCCTGATCGATCAGATACAGCCTGCTGTCCCCGACGTTCGCGACATAAAGATATCCGTCCACGATCGCGGCGGCGACTACCGTCGTCCCCATGCCTTCCAGAGACCGGTCAGAAGCCGCTTTCTCAATAACGCATTCATTTGCGAAATGAATCGCCTCAGACAGCAGCGGAATCGGCCGTTTCTCCTGCGCCTGTTCCAGATACTCCACGATTGACTCCACCGTGCACCGGGAAGCCGTATCACCTCCATTGTGACCGCCCATCCCGTCAGCGACGATCAGCAGATTCGGCAGATTGCCGACCGGCTGTTCCGACGCGTAGATGAAATCCTGATTGGAAGAACGCTTCCTGCCAATGTCTGTGACACTGTAAACCCTCATAGTCTCCTGTCCTTTCCCGGTGTCCCGGACTGTCCGTTTTTTCAAACAGCAGCTGTAACTGTCCTCAACAGATACGTACTGCTTTCCTTTTCCGGAACAGCGTCAGAGGTTCGCCTGCTCCGATTTTTCCATATACCCTTTGCGGAGCTGACCGCAGGCACCCGCGATGTCCCGCCCCATTTCTCTCCTTATAGTAACAGTTTTCCCGCATTTTTCAAGAACATTTTTAAATGCAAGGATCTCACGGCGGTCCGGCTGCACATATTTTCGCTCCCTGACCGGATTGACCGGAATCAGGTTGATATGACAGTTCATACCGTCAAGCAGCCGCGCCAGCTCCCGGGCTTCCTCCGCGGAAGCGTTCACGCCGCTCACCAGACTGTATTCGAAGGTAACCCTCCGTCCGGTCTGTTCAAAATAATACCGGCAGGCATCCAGCACCTCACTGAGCTCATATTTACTGGCAACCGGCATCAGCTCCTTCCGCTTCTCCTGCGAAGGCGCGTGCAGGGAAAGTGCAAGCGTGATCTGCAGCTTTTCCTCCGCGAGCTGCCTGATCCGCTCCGTCAGTCCGCACGTCGATACCGTGATATTTCTCTGGCTGATATGCAGTCCGTGCTCATCCGTCAGAAGCCGCAGAAACCGCAGCAGATTGTCATAATTATCGAGCGGCTCTCCTGTGCCCATGACTACGACATGGGAGACACGCTCTCCCGTCAGCCGCTGTATCGCATAGATCTGGTCGAGCATTTCGGACGGCAGAAGGTTCCTTGTGAGACCGCCGATCGTCGACGCACAGAAACGGCAGCCCATACGGCACCCCACCTGAGAAGAAATGCAGACAGAATTTCCGAACTGATAGCGCATCAGTACGCTCTCAATGACATTGCCGTCCTTAAGTCCGAACAGGTATTTCTCCGTCCCGTCCAGCTTTGATACACGGCGTTCTACAAGCGTATGTGCCGTGAAAGCATACCGTTCCTGCAGCGTTTCCCGGAATGCTTTCGGCAGATTGGTCATCTCCTCATAGTCCCGGGCAAGCTTCTGATGCATCCACTGATACAGCTGCCTGGCGCGGAACGGTTTTTCACCGAGTGCTGTAACTTCCGCAGTGAGTTCTTCCAGTGTCAGAGATTTGAGATCTGTCTTACTGCTGTTTTTTTCTTTCATCACCCTCACCTCTTCCGATCCCGGTCCCGTTCTTATCCTTCATCGTCCTCACCCGTTCCAGTCCCGGTCCTGTTCTTATCCTTCATTGCCCACACCTGTTCCAGTCCCGGTCCCGTTCTTATTCTTATGCATCTCTCCGCAGTCTGGCGATAAAAAATCCGTCCGACTGATGTACGCCCGGCAGCAGCTGAAGGAAACCGCCCTCCGTCGTCCTGCCCTTCAGTTCCTCACAGATATAGGGATCAATGCTCTCCAGATGAAACGGAAAATTTTCCAGAAACCACTTGATATTATACTGATTCTCATCCGCCCCGATCGTACAGGTGCTGTAGATCAGAGTGCCCCCCGGCCGGACATAATCCTGCACATTATACAGGATCCGGCGCTGCAGCCGGATGATATCCTGCTGCTGTTTTTCGGACATTTTGTATTTGATATCCTGCTTTTTCCGGATCACTCCCAGACCGGAGCAGGGCACATCCGCCAGCACGATATCCGCTTTTCCTCTGGATTCCTCATCCGGCACCGTCGCATCCATGCGCATCGCGCGGATATTGATCGCGCCCGTGCGCTCGATATTTTCCTGCATCATCTGTACCTTGCGTTCAGAAATATCGCGTGCCTCGACATATCCGCTGCCCATTAGCTTATCCGCAATATGCAGGCTTTTTCCTCCCGGCGCCGCGCAGACGTCGATGCAGTAATCGCCCCAGTTCACAGCTGCGATCTCCGCCACCAGCATGGAGCTGATATCCTGTACCTGTATCCATCCCTTTCGGAAAGTGCTCACCGCCCCGATATAATTGTAATCCGAAATTTCCAGCGCATAATCCAGATACGGATGCTGTCTGACCGTAATCCCCTGCGCATTCATATCCTCAACGATTTCCTCTTTCGACGCTTTGGAAAGATTGCAGCGCACGACCGTGCCTCTGGTCATGTGGGAATCCCGGCACATTTTCTCGGTCGCCTCATAGCCAAACTGCGCCACCCATTTATCCAGCATCCAGATTGGAAACGAATATTTTACAGAAAGATAATGCAGCGGCTCCTTTTCCTGATCCGGATAACGCACCTGTGAAAGGCGTCTCGCCGTATTGCGCAGGACTCCGTTGACAAAGCCTTTGAGATTATAAAAGCCCTTTTTCTGCGCCAGCTTCACTGCCTCGTTGCAGACCGCGGAATCCGGCACGCTGTCCATATATTTCAGCTGATAAACAGACAGCCGCAGCAGATTGCGGATCAGCGGCTTCATATTATAAACAGGGACATTGGAAAACTGCTCGATGATATAATCCATCTGTATCATATGTTCCAGCGTGCCCTCAACAAGTCTGGACAGAAATGCCCGGTCCCGTTTTTCCAGATACTGGTATTTCTCCAGTGTTTCACGCAGGACCACATGGCTGTACGCCTCCTCCTCGGTGATCTCCATCATCATGCCGAGCGCGATTTCCCTTAAATTTACCGGTTTTATCATCAGTGTCGTCTCCCCTCACTCATTCTATCACAGATTCTGATTCCGGTTCTGTTCAAGCTTCTCGCCCGGCTTCACGGGATATCCGCGCAAAAATGCGCTGATCTCCATCCGTTTCTTTCCTTCCGGCTGCAGTTCGAGAATCGAAAGCACGCCATTGCCGGTCTGCACATACAGAGAGGACTTCGTGACCGCACAGACTGTGCCTGCAGTTTCCTGCTCCCTGGTCACCGGTTCCAGTGCCTCAGCTTTCCAGATTTTCAGTGTTTTCCCGCGAAATCCGATCCAGGCGCCCGGCCAGGGATCCACGCCGCGGATCAGGCACTCGATCTCCTGTGCGCTCCTGTTCCAGTCGATGCGGCCGTCCTCCTTCGTAAGCATGGAAGCATACGCGGTCGGGCTTAACTCCGGCTGTTTTTCAAACTGCGCCGTACCTGTATCCAGCGCGTCCAGCGTCCGGATCAGCAGCTGCGCTCCCACCTCACTCAACTTATCAAACAGGCTGCCCCCGGTCTCATCTTTCGCCAGAGGCACGGCCTCCTTTAGAATCATATCTCCGGTATCCAGCCCGGCGTCCATACGCATCGTGGTCACGCCGGATTCTTTTTCCCCGTTGATCACCGCCCACTGAATCGGCGCGGCGCCGCGGTATTTCGGAAGCAGCGAAGCGTGGACGTTGATGCAGCCATATTCCGGCAGCTCCAGAATAGTCTGCGGAATGATCTGTCCGAACGCCACAACTACGATCGCGTCCGGCCGCAGCTCTTTTAACACATCCAGCCACTGCGGCTCCCGGATCTTCACCGGCTGATACACCGGAATACCGGCCGCCGCGGCGGCCGCCTTCACCGGCGTCATCTGCAATTCCTTTTTTCGCCCCTTCGGCTTATCCGGCTGGGAAAACACTGCCTGCACCCGGTATTGATCCGAAGCGATCAGAGCGTTTAACGTTCCCACCGCAAAGTCGGGTGTCCCCATAAAAACTACGTTCTGCAGCATGTATACTCACCTCATATCCTGTCGCCATATCACAGTGTCCCAAAATGCAGCATTCTTACCGCTTATATGACAGCTCCTGTATGGCGTCCGCGATTATTATTAATCTTCCGCTTCATCCGTCACATCAAACAGGTCTCCCTCGACCTTCTCGACGTACATGATACCTTCCAGATGATCGCATTCGTGACAGATCGCGCGTGCCAGCAGCCCTTTGCCTTCCAGCACAAATTCTTTCATATTCTCATCGAGCGCTTTCACCTTTACATATTCGGGGCGCGTCACATTTCCGGCCTGCCCTGGCAGACTTAAGCAGCCTTCCTGTCCCGTCTGCTCGCCCGCAGTCTCCAGAATCTCCGGATTGATCAGCACGTAAGGGCCGCCGGATTCTGCTGCAGTGTCTGCGTCTGCGGCTCCGTCCATGTTTTCATTCGCATTGATCCCTGTGTCTTCGATCATGTCTCCGTTATCGCTGCCATTCCCGTTTTCGGTTTCTTCTTCAGCTCCGCTGACATCGATCACAACAATCCGCTTCAACACACCCACCTGCGGTGCGGCCAGCCCGACGCCGTTTGCGTCATACATCGTATCCAGCATATCATGGATCAGAAGCTTCGTGCGCGGAGTCATCATCTGCACCGGGCGGCATTTCTTTTTGAGGATCTCATCTCCGTAAATTCTGACATTTCTTAAGGCCATCTCCAAATTCCTACCTTTCAAAATTAATATTTATATTGGAAAAGCCGCTGTTCATCTCAATATACTGCTCCATATAATTTTTGATCAGTGTCAGCGCTTTTTCATCCTTATGACGGATATAAAAAATCATGCGGTAAATATCATTCACCTTCGAAACGGTCTCATCTGTCGGTCCCATCACGACCGCGTAATATTTTTCCGACAGTCCTTTCGCAAACCTGGCCAGATACGACACCGCCTGCGTGAGGCGTTCCTTATCTCCGGAAGCACAGTGGACGCTCATCAGGGAACCGGCCGGCGGATAGCCGGACAACGAACGGAATTCCATCTCCTGCCCGTAAAACGGTTCGTAGGTCTGCGCCGCGGCACAGCTGATCGCGTAATGCTCCGGCTGATACGTCTGGATCACCACTTCCCCTGGTACTTCACCGCGCCCGGCCCGCCCGGCAGCCTGCGTCAGCAGCTGATAGGTCCGTTCCGCGGCCCGAAAATCGCTGCTGTTTAATGAGAGATCGGCAGCCAGTGCCCCGACCAGCGCCACCTGCGGGAAATCATGTCCTTTGACGATCATCTGTGTGCCGACCAGGATGTCGGCCTCATGTCTGCCGAACGCACGGAGGATTTCCGCGTGCCCGTCCTTGCCGTGGGTCGTATCCGCGTCCATCCGCAGAATTCTCGCCTCCGGAAAAGCCGCGGCCACGACTGCTTCAATCTGCTGCGTCCCTGCCCTGAAGCCGCCGATAAACGGCGAGCCGCACTTCGGACACTTCTTCATCACCGGCTCCTCATAGCCGCAGTAATGGCAGATCAGACGGGCGCTTCCAGCGCCGATGAAATGCGCAGCGTTTTCTGCATCATCGGCGCGACCTGCCCTCGAACGAAGCGAGGGGGCGTTTCCATGAATGGTATTCTTTTTATGCAGAGAAAGCGAGACATCGCAATGCGGGCATTTTACCACATGACCGCAGGAACGGCAAGAGTAAAACCCGGCATAGCCTCTGCGGTTCAAAAACAGCATGCTCTGCTGCCCCCGCTCCAGGACCGCACGCATTTTTTCCGTCAGCGAACGGCTTAAGATCGAGCTGTTGCCGTCCCGAAGCTCCTTTCGCATATCCACAACAGAGACGTCGGCCAGCTGTGAGCCGGTCGCGCGGTGTTCCATCTTAAGCAATCGGCTTGCGCCCTGCGCAGCAGCGTAATAGGATTCAAGGGAAGGCGTCGCGGAACCCAGCACCAGAGTCGCTCCCTCCAGCGCCGCCCGCTTACGGGCGACCTCCCGCGCATCGTAACGCGGCGTCGTCTCACTTTTATAGGAAGGTTCATGTTCCTCATCGATAATGATCAGTCCCAGACGTTCAAATGGCGTAAACAGTGCCGAGCGCGGGCCGATCATCACATCGATATCCCCCGCCTTCGCCCGCTCAAACTGATCGTACCGTTCCGCCTGCGACAATCTGGAGTGCAGAATCGAAATTCGGTCACCAAAGGCGTGATAAAAGCGGACGACATTCTGATACGTCAGCGAAATCTCCGGAATCAGCAGGATGGCCTGCCGTCCGCGCGCGATCGTCTTCGCGATCAGTTCCATATAAACCGCCGTCTTGCCGCTTCCCGTCACGCCGTGGATAAGGAATTCTCTGCAGGTACCTGCAGCTTTGCTGTCCGCCTGATTCTGTTTCTGATCCTGTTCCCGATCCTGAGCCTGGTTTGCCGAATCGTCGTTTCTGTATGCCAGGCCTGATTCATCCAGATTCAGTGAAGTATCCCAGTCTCCGCAGATTGCATCCACCACATTCTGCTGCTCCGGCGTCAATGTGAAACCAGTCACAGAACTGCATTTCTCATTTTCAGAAAATCCATTTTCTCCGGTTCCATTCTGCAATTGTGCGGATGTACTCTGCATTTCCTCCCGCAGCTGCATCAGCACAGCTGGTGTCCGGTAGACCTGCTCCGACTCGCAGCGGATGATCCCCATCTCCTCCATGGAACGCAGCACCGGCTGCGTGATCCGTAAGGTACCGGTCACCGCCTCCTGCGGGAGTACCGGATCTTCCATCAGAGCCTCCAGAAGCCTTGCCCGCGCGGTCTGGTGCTTCTTCTTAAATTCCGCAAGCTTTGCGCCTGCCTCATCGGAATCCAGGACAAGCACCACCCGCTTTTTCTTTTTCTGTGGAGCGCTGCTGCGAAACGGAAGCACGGTGCGGAGCGCCTGCACGGTCGTCGAGCCATAATAATCGCGCATCCAGAGAGCCAGAGCCGTCAGCTTCGATTCCGCGCCGCCGATACCGGTCACCCGCTGCCGGATCGTCTTGATCTTCTCCGGCGCGCAGGCAGGTGCCGGCGAAATACGCAGCACATAACCTTTCGTCAGCCGGTCGCCGCGCCCAAACGGAAGCTCCACAACATCGCCCGGCTCCAGTGTGTCCGCCAGTTCTTCCGGTATCCGGTATTGAAATGTCTGATCCAGTTTGCCAAGTGAGATATCGATGATGATATCCGCGTATAATATCATGCTCTATCCTCTTCCAATATCTCCCGGATCAGCACGCGCTCATCCATCGGGTACTGCACGCCGCGGATCTCCTGATAGTCCTCGTGCCCCTTTCCGGCAAGGACGATGATGTCTCCCGGCTCGCCGTGATGGATGGCCCAGGCGATGGCTTCCTTGCGGTCCGTGATCTTGATATACTTCCCGTCTGTCTTTTTCATGCCGGTCACGATGTCTTCGATAATTGCCTCCGGCTCCTCGAAACGCGGATTGTCCGACGTGATCACCGTCAGATCCGCCAGTCTGCCGGACACCTCGCCCATCTCGTAGCGGCGCAGCTTTGAACGGTTGCCCCCGCAGCCGAACACGCAGACCAGACGGTGCGGATGGTATTCGCGCAGTGTCTCCAGAAGGCTCTCCAGTGCCATCGCGTTGTGCGCATAATCGATCATCAGCGTAAACTCATCAGAAACCTTTATGAGTTCCACGCGGCCTTTTACCTTCGCCGTTTTCAGAGCCTTGCAGATGTCCTCGATACCGACCTTGAAATGCCGGCAGATCGCGATTGCTGTTAAAGAATTATATACACTGAACTTGCCCGGAATGTCAATCTCCACATCGAAGCGGGTGATATCTTCTGCGCCTGCTCTCTTCTTATCCCCGGAATTCTCTCCCTGCGCGGCGTATTTTGCATCTTCAGGATTCCTGTCTTCTTCCGGCAGCCCTTCGAAAGCCTTGTTCTTCCAGGACACCGTGTACGCAATCCCCAGATACCCCGGCCGCGACACCAGCTTCATATTTTCCGCACGCACCCCGGCCTTTTCCGACAGGCCAAAGGTCTCCACCTCGCAGGTATGTCCTTTTAAGATTGCTTCCAGATGCGCGTCGTCCGCATTCAGGATTCCGTATTTGCACTGCTTAAACAGGCGGCTTTTACACTCCAGATAATCCTCGAAGCTTGCGTGCTCCGCCGGTCCGATGTGATCCGGCTCAATATTCGTAAAAATACCGATCTCAAACGGAATCCCCGCCGTGCGCTCCAGCATCAACCCCTGCGAGGACACCTCCATCACCACGACCTGGCAGCCCGCGTCCGCCATGCGCCGGAAATACTCCTGAATCGTATAGGACTCCGGCGTCGTATTGTGTGCCGGAATCCGCTCCTCACCGATCACCGCCTCGATCGTACCGATCAGCCCGACCTTATAGCCTGCCGACTCCAGGATCGACTTTACCATATAGGTCGTGGTCGTCTTTCCCTTCGTCCCGGTCACACCGATGATTCTCATCTCGTTTGCCGGATATCCGAAATAAGCCGCTGAGATCAGCGCCATTGCGTACCGCGTATCCGCCACACGGATTACTGTCACATCCGCAGGCGCCTCTACTTCGTCCTGCACCACCAGCACCTTCGCGCCCTTCGCCACTACGTCCGGCACATACTGATGGCCGTCCGTCACGGCTCCCTTGATGCAGAAAAACAGAGAACCCTCCTCCACTTTCCGCGAATCATTGACCAGATTCTTCACTTCCGTGTCCGTCGTTCCCTGCACACATTCATAACTTGTCGGTGATTTGCCTAGCAAATCATCGATGCAGGCCGCGCCATCGTGCGCAGCACGATTCTGCATGGCGCGGCTCTCCATTTCCAACCGCTCCAAAAGCTGTTCCAGTTTCATTTTCGGTTCTCCTTCTACCTCAAAAATACGTCCCGCTTCATTCCTGCACACTCGAAATTTGTCATTTTATTCTGTTTTTGTCATACGTTCCCGGTCAGTTCAGATCGCATTCTTCTCGTTCAATAACGACCTTACACTGGCTCTTATAGCAGACAACGCCATACTTCAACAGGGTGCGCATGCCATCGTTCTTTAGCTCCGCAGTATAGTCATTGTCGTTGATTTGCTTTAACGCCTTTTTGCACTCTTGCTCAAACTGTGCGTTTTCTGCATACTTCACTTCGATGACAATACCAGTCTCTTCATCCTCAATCTCGATTGCAATATCATAGTATCCATCACCGGATTCTCTGTTCGAGTCAACACTCCAACCGTCTTTAAAACCAAGGATGCCAAGGAGAAGTCCATGATAGAAGCTCTCTTTGAACTCCTTCCTTACAGCTGTGTCTCTTACGCTGATGGTGTTCTTCATAAGAGCTGTGAATAACTTCTCTGTCTCCAGTGCATTGCCACTCTTTAAAGCCTCACAAAAGGCTGATACTGTCACACCATCCTGCGCGATTTTCTTTTCAAACAGCTTTAACACAAAATCTCTGAAGATGCTGCGAACCTCTGTGT
>JAJQIL010000070.1 GCA_021199235.1 Lachnospiraceae bacterium
CATTTTCTCTTGTGGTATATAAGGACATTATCATAAATGGCCCATAGATTTTTGAGAAATCTGTACTTTTTTATTTACAAAACAGGGAGAAAAGTGTATCATGACAGAGAATGAAATTTAATTCAGACAGGACAGCGGATTCGGGAAAACTACCAGAAAACTGCAGGGCATACAGGAACAATAGAAAAGGAGAAACTATGGCAGTATTGGTTACAGGCGGTGCAGGCTATATTGGGAGCCACACATGCGTAGAGCTGTTAAACAATGGCTATGAGGTTGTCGTGATGGACAATCTATACAACTCTAATGAGAAAGCGATAGAGCGCGTCGAGCAGATTACCGGCAAAAAGATTACATTTTATCAGGCGGATATGCTGGATCGTGATGCAGTCGATGCGATATTTGAGAAGGAATCGATTGATTCAGTGATTCATTTTGCCGGATACAAGGCAGTCGGCGAGTCCGTGCGCAAGCCGCTGGAATATTATCATAATAATATTACCGGTACGCTGACGCTCTGCGATGTTATGAGAAAACATGATGTGAAGAATATTATTTTCAGCTCCTCGGCGACCGTTTACGGCGATCCGGCTTTTGTGCCGATCACAGAGGACTGCCCGAAAGGACAGATTACGAATCCCTATGGTCAGACAAAGGGGATGTTGGAGCAGATCCTGACAGATCTTCATGTTTCTGATCCGGAGTGGAATGTAGTGCTCCTGCGTTATTTCAACCCGATCGGTGCGCACAAGGCAGGCATCATCGGTGAAGATCCGAAAGGCATTCCGAATAATCTGGTTCCTTATATCGCACAGGTCGCTGTCGGCAAGCTTGAAAAGCTGGGTGTGTTCGGCGATGACTACGATACGCCGGACGGTACGGGTGTCCGCGATTACATACATGTAGTCGACCTTGCAAAAGGTCATGTGAAGGCGATGAAGAAGTTTGACGACGAGCCGGCAGTCCGCATTTACAATCTTGGCACCGGCAACGGCTACAGCGTGCTGCAGGTGCTTCACGCATTTGAAAAAGCCTGCGGCAAGACGCTTCCTTATGAGATCAAACCGCGCCGGGCCGGCGATATCGCGACCTGCTATGCGGATCCAAAGAAAGCGAAGGAAGAGCTGGGCTGGGAGGCACAGTACGGCATTGACGAGATGTGTGAGGATACCTGGAGATGGCAGTCCATGAATCCGAACGGGTACAATGACTAAAAAGCTTATAAGCAGGCTTTCGGATTTTTCGGCTGCCTGTTGTAAGATACATAACCATTTTTACCGAAAGGAGTAAGACAATGATTTATTCACGAGAAGTAGAAGAAATGTGCCCTGTGGCGCAGGGCGTCCATCATGGCGCCGCTCCGATTCCGGAAGAAGCGAAGTGGGTACAGGCGAAAGAGATCAAAGATATCTCCGGTTTTACACACGGCATCGGCTGGTGTGCACCGCAGCAGGGCGCGTGTAAGCTGAGCCTGAATGTCAAGGACGGCGTGATTCAGGAAGCGCTTGTTGAGACCATCGGCTGCTCCGGTATGACGCATTCCGCGGCTATGGCAGCAGAGATCCTTCCGGGACTTACCGTTCTCGAAGCTCTGAACACTGACCTTGTATGTGACGCCATCAATACCGCCATGAGAGAGCTGTTCCTGCAGATCGCTTACGGCAGATCCCAGTCCGCATTCTCTGAGGACGGACTTGCAGTTGGTGCTGGCCTGGAGGACCTTGGCAAGGGTCTTCGTTCTCAGGTCGGCACGATGTACGGCACACTGAAGAAAGGTCCGCGCTATCTGGAGATGGCGGAGGGCTATGTGACCGGTATTGCTCTTGACGCAGATGATGAGATCATTGGCTATCAGTTTGTCAGCCTTGGCAAAATGACCGATTTCATCAAAAAAGGCGACGATCCGAACACCGCATGGGAGAAGGCAAAGGGTCAGTACGGCCGTGTTGCTGATGCAGTGAAGATTATCGATCCGAGAAAAGAGTAAGCGAGGGAGGTGTGTAAAATGGCTTTATTTGAATCATATGAGAGAAGAATTGACAAGATCAATTCCGTACTGAACAGCTATGGTATCGCTTCAATTGAGGAAGCGGAGAAGATCACAAAGGACGCAGGTCTGGATGTTTACAATCAGATCAAGGGCATTCAGCCAATCTGCTTTGAGAACGCGTGCTGGGCATACACGGTAGGCGCTGCAATCGCTATTAAGAAGAATTGCCGCAAGGCTGCTGACGCAGCAGCTGCGATCGGCGAAGGCCTTCAGGCATTCTGCATTCCGGGTTCTGTAGCAGATACCCGTAAGGTAGGCCTTGGCCATGGCAACCTTGGCAAGATGCTTCTGGAAGAAGAGACCGAGTGCTTCGCATTCCTGGCAGGCCATGAGTCTTTTGCAGCAGCGGAAGGCGCGATCGGTATCGCTGAAAAAGCAAATAAGGTTCGTCAGAAACCACTCCGTGTCATCCTGAACGGACTTGGAAAGGATGCGGCGCAGATCATTTCCAGAATCAATGGTTTTACATATGTAGAGACCGAGTACGATCCGTACACAAACGAAGTAAAGGAAGTATATCGTAAGTCCTATTCTGAGGGCCTTCGTGCAAAGGTAAACTGCTACGGCGCGAACAGCGTTCCGGAAGGTGTTGCGATCATGTGGAAGGAGAACGTAGACGTTTCCATCACCGGTAACTCCACGAACCCGACCCGTTTCCAGCATCCGGTAGCAGGTACCTACAAGAAAGAGCGCCTTGAGGCAGGTAAGAAGTACTTCTCCGTAGCGTCTGGCGGCGGCACAGGCCGTACCCTGCATCCGGATAATATGGCGGCAGGCCCGGCTTCCTATGGTATGACCGATACCCTTGGCCGTATGCATTCCGACGCTCAGTTCGCAGGTTCCTCCTCCGTTCCGGCTCATGTTGAGATGATGGGTCTGATCGGCGCAGGCAACAACCCGATGGTTGGTATGACGGTTGCGGTTGCAGTTAGCATCGAGGAAGCAGCTCAGGCTGGGAAGTTCTAAAGAAATGGCTTAAAATCAACGTTTTTAAATTATGTGGGAGTGGCTCGTAGTGCTGAATATTGCGGCCACTCCTACATTACTCCTACACTACTCCTACATTATTCCTACACTCTTTTTTCAGGGTTCATTCAAACACTCATCTCCGGTAATTTTTCTGTCATGATCAGTATTATTTCTAATTTCCGGTTGGGGCTTGCCCGAAGCGAAATTTCACAGTATAATCTGTATGATACAATCCAGAACAGAATCTTTATGAAAAACTGAAAGTGCAGGCGGTTTATGCCTGCTGTTCTGAAAATAAAAGCAGGAATACAGCATGCGGATTGATAAAAGAAATACCATCGGCAGCGGCAGACGCAGCAACAGAGCAGAAACATATGGCAGCAGTCGGTATGAGGACAAAAACAGGAAGACCCGGGAGAGCAGGAGAAGCGGCAGCGCCGGATACGGATCAGGAAGAAACAGTGCTTCCGTGAACCGCCGCCGCAGGCGCAGAAGACGCAGCGGTCAGAAAACGATGCTGCTTTTTTGCGTTGTATTTGCGGTGCTTGTCTGTATTGTGTTTATCGGTGTACGGATCCTGGGCGGTTCGGGCAGCGGGGATTCGGCATCTGATTCCGGTACGGGCCTTTTTTCCAGACTGAATCTGACCGGGAATGAGGCGGATGCCGCTCCGGACGTATCGGTCGATCTGGATTCGCTTTACAGTCCCTACGCGGTGCTGATTGATAAAAATACCGGTGCGATTCTGGGAGCAAAAAGCAATGACGAGTTGATTTATCCTGCATCCATGACTAAAATTTTATCTGTCTGGATTGCGATTGAGAATATCAAAAATCTGGATGATTCTGTCACGATGGATACGGAATTCTATGACGCTTTGTATGCGGAAGGAGCTTCACAGGCAGGGTTTGAGCCGGGAGAAACGACCGTGATACGTGAGCTTTTGTACGGAGCTCTGCTTCCTTCCGGTGCAGAGTGCTGTATGCAGCTGGCGATAGAAGCTGCCGGTTCTGAGGAAGCACTTGTGGAGCTGATGAATCAAAAGGTGGAAGCGCTGGGGTTGACGCAGAGCCATTTTACGAATTGTACGGGACTTCATGACGACGATCAGTATACGACTGTTTATGAGATGGCACTGATTCTGCAGGCAGCTTTGGAGAACAGCACATTCCGTACAGTTTTCACTACGCACTATCATGTAATGTCCGCGACGGATGTACATCCGGACGGGTTTACCGTTTGGAGTACATTTTTTAAGAATGTAGCGGATGAGATCGTGACGGGCGGAGAAATTATCGGCGCGAAGACCGGATATACGGAAGAGGCCGGGCTTTGCCTCGCCACTCTGGCTGAGGTGGGCGGCCGGGAATATATTCTGGTGACGGCCGGATGGAGCTCCGAGGACGTCGGTTCTTACCATATTAAAGACGCGTTTTCCGGGTATGATCTGCTGGGTGAGGCTCTGGGATATACGGAGGAAGAAACTCTGGAAGGTACAGATGAGTAAACATATGGGAATATATCAGGGTGGGGCTTTCCCCCTGCAACAATGACGCCTGAAAAATGTGCAGAAAGACAATATCAGGATAAAAGAAGCCGGCAGGTCACAGCTTGACCTGCCGTCCTTTTCTCTGCTCAAAAACCGTATAATATCGAAACCCGAGAGATTTCAGCATTGCAGCGGCTCTGCCAAAATCATAAGCCAGATGCTCCGGTTTATGCGCGTCAGAACCGATGGTGATCAATTCACCACCTAATTCTCTGTAGCGCCGGAAGATATCGGTACAGGGATTCGGTTCACCAAGTCCGTATTTGTAGCCGCCTGTGTTCAGTTCCAGACACTTGCCGTGATCAATCAGATGGTGCAGGATCGGGTCGATGTAATCGGAATAAGCCTGATATGTATAATTTTGATTCCGATGCGGACCGTAGCGGACGATATAGTCCATATGGCCAAGGGTATCGTAATCCTTCGGATCGAACTGCCGCAGGCATTCGTATTCTGTCCGAAAATATTTTTCATATCCTTCCCGCTCGCTTTTGTCGGAAAAATATTCCGGAAAATACGGATCCATACCATCCACAAAATGCTGAGAGAGTATGATAAAATCAAACGGATAATTTTGATTTAAGGAAGAAAGTTCACCTGACAGATGCGGGAGCATGCCGAATTCCATGCCATTTCCAATCCGTATTTTTCCGGCGTGTTGGGTACGCAGAGCCGCAGCTTTTGTAAAATACGCTTCAAAATCCAGAAAGGTAAAATCAGACCCCAGAGGATCCGGTGGAGCGTCAATGTCAAGGTGTTCGGTAAAACACATGCCCTGAAGCCCGAGCGTCTCGGCTTTTCGTACCATTTCCTCCATGGGGGTCTCGCTGTCGGCGGAAAATTCGGAGTGAAGATGAAAATCATATAGTATGCTCATTTATTAAAAATCCTTTCGCCGCTAGTTTGCAAAGCACTCTGATTAGAATTATCATAGCGAAAAACAGAAAAAAAGTCTATAAAAATTTTTAAGGAATGCATATTAGCTCTTGAAATTCTGGGAAAAATTAGGTAGAATAGCAAAAGGTTGGGGATTTTTTAACGAATGATGATTTCCCCGGCACTTACCTATTAAAAATCACATATAGGAGGAATTATTATCATGGCAGTAAAAGTTGCGATCAATGGATTTGGACGTATCGGCCGTCTGGCATTCAGACAGATGTTCCAGGCAGAGGGCTACGATGTAGTAGCGATCAACGATCTGACCAGCCCGAAGATGCTGGCTCACCTTCTGAAGTATGATTCTTCTCAGGGTAAATATGAGAAGGCTGACACCGTTTCTTATACGGATGACGCAATCGTAGTAGATGGTCACACCATCACGATCTACAAAGAGGCAGACGCTTCCAAGCTTCCGTGGGGCGAGCTTGGTGTAGATGTAGTTCTGGAGTGCACAGGTTTCTATACCTCCAAGGCTAAGGCTGAGGCTCATATCACCGCAGGCGCTAAGAAGGTTGTTATCTCCGCACCGGCTGGAAATGATCTTCCGACCATCGTTTATAATGTAAACCACACCACACTGACCAAGGAAGATACCGTTATTTCCGCAGCTTCCTGCACGACCAACTGCCTCGCTCCGATGGCTAAGGCTCTGAACGACTATATACCGATTGAGTCCGGTATTATGTGCACGATCCATGCTTACACCGGCGATCAGATGATCCTTGACGGCCCGCAGAGAAAAGGCGATCTGAGAAGATCCCGTGCAGGCGCTGTTAACATCGTTCCGAACTCCACTGGTGCTGCAAAGGCTATCGGCCTTGTTATCCCGGAGCTGAACGGCAAGCTGATCGGCGCTGCACAGCGTGTACCGACCCCGACAGGTTCTACCACCATCCTGAACGCAGTTGTTAAGGGTGAGGCTACTGTAGAGGGTATCAACGCAGAGATGAAGGCTCAGGCTACCGAGTCCTTTGGTTACAACACCGATGAGATCGTTTCTTCTGATATCGTTGGCATGAGATATGGTTCTCTGTTCGATGCTACTCAGACTATGGTTGTTAACCTTGGCAATGGCACTTCTCAGGTACAGGTTGTTTCCTGGTATGACAATGAGAACTCTTATGTAAGCCAGATGGTTCGCACCATCAAGTATTTCGCTGAGCTTGGCTGATATCAGGTACGGCATAATACAGAGTTTTACCGATATGCGGTTCTGCACGCAGTGCGGATCCGCCCCCGGTTACGGAAAAAGACCCAGAAGAGGTCCGGTCTGAAAGGACCGGACCTCATTTTATATGCGCAGGGCCGGGCAAGGTGTTTTGCGGCTAAAGCCGCACCCGGCCCGCGCGGGCGAGTAGGAGCGACAAGCCGTCTCCTTCTCGATCGCAGGGCTGCTTAAGGAAGTTTTCCGGCTGAAGCCGCACCCGGCCCGCGCGGACGAGTAGAGGACAAATCTCCCTACTCGATTTAAACGGTTCTGTATAACAGGGTAAATATCCTGCCATTTGGACAAGTAAAATAAATCAGGAGGAAAATCCAATGCTGAACAAAAAATCTGTTGATGATTTCAACGCAAACGGCAGAAGAGTTCTGGTTCGCTGCGATTTCAACGTACCGCTCAAAAACGGTGAGATTACGGATGAGACCCGTATCGTAGCGGCTCTGCCGACGATTAAGAAGCTGATCGCGGATGGAGGCAAGGTAATCCTTTGCTCCCATCTTGGCAAAGTAAAGAATGGCCCGAACGAGGGCGAATCCCTTGCACCGGTAGCCAAAAGACTGAGTGAAAAGCTTGGTAAGGAAGTGAATTTCGTATCCGATTACAATGTGACCGGTGAGGCAGCTACCACAGCGGTAGAGGCGATGCAGCCGGGCGATGTCGTACTTCTGCAGAATACCCGTTTCCGCGGCGCAGAGGAGACCAAGAATGGTGAGGCATTCAGCAAAGAGCTGGCAGACCTCTGCGATGATTATGTATGCGACGCATTCGGTTCTTCTCACAGAGCACATGCTTCTGTAGCGGGCGTTACCGATGTGGTTCGTGCAAAGGGCGGCAACTGCGCGGTTGGTTATCTGATGGAGAAAGAGATCAACTTCCTTGGCAATGCCGTAGAGAATCCTGTAAGACCGTTTGTAGCGATCCTTGGCGGCGCGAAGGTTGCGGACAAGCTGAACGTGATCTCCAACCTGCTTGAGAAGTGCGATACGCTGATCATCGGCGGCGGTATGGCTTATACGTTCCTGAAGGCGCAGGGTTATGAGATTGGTACCTCTCTTTGCGACGATACCAAGCTTGACTACTGCAAGGAAATGATGGCAAAGGCTGAGTCACTTGACAAGAAGCTGCTCCTGCCGATCGATACCGTAGTGACCAGTGAGTTTCCGAACCCGATCGACGCAGAGATTGAGACGGCAGTATATGATTCTACCGCAATTCCGGCTGACAAGATGGGTATGGATATCGGACCGAAGACCCAGGCTCTTTACGCGGAGGCTGTAAAGACCGCTAAGACCGTTGTCTGGAACGGACCGATGGGCGTATTTGAGAACCCGACTCTTGCAAAGGGTACCATCGCTGTAGCGAAAGCTCTGGCAGAGACCGACGCGACCACCATCATCGGCGGCGGTGACTCTGCGGCAGCTGTAAATCAGCTTGGCTTTGGCGACAAGATGTCCCACATCTCCACCGGCGGCGGCGCTTCTCTTGAATTCCTTGAGGGCAAAGACCTTCCGGGCGTGGTAGCAGCGGACGACAAGGAATGACACGAAAGCAATGATCCGTGCACGAGATGAAGCGACGCAGGAACGGAATTGAGGGACGGATCATTTCGTTACTAATAAATTATATAGAACAGGAGAACAATCATCATGGCAAGAAAGAAAATTATCGCTGGCAACTGGAAGATGAATATGACTCCGAGCGAGGCTGTTAAGCTTGTTGAGACTTTAAAGCCGCTCGTAGTAAACGATGAAGTTGACGTTGTATTCTGTGTTCCGGCGATCGATATCATCCCGGTTGTGGAAGCAGCGAAGGGCTCCAATATCCAGATTGGCGCTGAAAACATGTACTTTGAGGAGAAGGGTGCTTACACAGGCGAGATTTCCCCGAACATGCTGACAGACGCCGGCGTGAAGTATGTAGTGCTTGGCCATTCTGAGAGAAGAGAATATTTCGCTGAGACCAGCGAGACCGTTAACAAGAAGATGCTGAAGGCATTTGAACATGGCCTTACCCCGATCATGTGCTGCGGCGAGTCTCTGGAGCAGAGAGAGCAGGGCATCACGATGGACTGGATCCGTCAGCAGGTAAAGGTAGGCTTCCTGAATGTGACCGCAGATCAGGCAAAGACAGCTGTCATCGCTTATGAGCCGATCTGGGCGATCGGTACAGGCAAGACCGCTACGACCGAGCAGGCACAGGAGGTTTGCGCAGAGATCCGTAAGTGCATCGCAGAGATTTATGATGATGCTACAGCAGCTGAGATCCGTATTCAGTACGGCGGCTCTGTAAACGCGAAGACTGCTCCGGATCTGTTTGCACAGGCGGACATCGACGGCGGTCTGGTTGGCGGCGCTTCCCTGAAGGAAGAGTTCGGAAAGATCGTTAACTATAAGTAAATTACAGCAGACGGTCTGAACAATGAAGTGATATGGACAAGAGCGGTATCTTACCGCTCTTGTTTACTCTAATCGCGGAGATTGTATGACATTTTTGACATCAGCATGCTTTGATTTGACTCCAATGCGATATTGAGTGAAAGATAATGGTGTCATTCAACTGTGAAGGTACTGAATAATTACGACATAATCTGATTTAGGCAGAGAGGGACGAATTTTCACATGGCAGATACAGCAAAACAATCTATGGATGAACAAAAAGCGGAATTATTCGAACGGATGCCGATTCCGCGGGCCGTCATGAAAATGGCTGTTCCCACGGTGCTGAGTTCTCTGGTGATGGTCATTTACAACCTCGCGGACACTTATTTTGTGGGAATGTTGAATGACCCGATTGAAAACGCGGCGGTTACCCTGGCGGCTCCGGTGCTTCTGGCTTTCAATGCGGTCATCAACCTGTTTGGCGTGGGCGGTTCCAGCCTGATGAGCCGGTATCTTGGCAAGAAGGAATACGAGGCGGTGCGAAAAAGCTCTGCGGCCAGCTTTTACTGCGCACTATTTCTTTCTGTTTTGTTCTCTCTGGCGGCAGGAATCTTTCATGCGCAGCTGCTGGGGATTCTGGGCACGACAGAAGATACCGTCGCGGCTACCTGGGAATATCTTCGCTGGACAACGATCTGCGGTGCGGTTCCGGCAATCATGAACGTGGTGCTTGCCAATCTGGTGCGTTCGGAAGGTGCTTCTTTGCACGCAAGCATCGGCACGATGAGCGGGTGTATTTTGAATATCATCCTTGATCCGATTTTTATCCTGCCATTTGGTTTTGGTATGGGTGCTGCCGGTGCAGGACTGGCCACATTCCTTTCCAACTGTGTGGCCTGTACTTACTTTTTAATCCTTATATGGATCAGGCGCAAAAAGACCTGTGTCTGCATCGATCCGCGCAGGTTTTCCTTCGACCGGGAAATCCTCGGCGGCATTTGTGCGGTCGGCATTCCTGCCGCAATCCAGAATCTGCTGAACGTAACCAGTATGACCGTACTGAATAACTTTACTTCTTCGTACGGTTCCAATGCGGTCGCTGCCATGGGTATCACACAGAAGATCAATATGATCCCCATGTATATTTCCATGGGAATTTCGCAGGGCATCATGCCGCTGGTCGGCTATAATTATGCCAGCGGCAACCGGGATCGAATGAAAAAAACAGTGACCTTTACTGCAAAAATCGGCGTTTCCTTTGTCGTCCTGATGACAATTGTTTATTATATCGGAGCGGAAATCCTGATTCGCCTCTTTATGAAAAATGAGGAAGTTATCGCTTATGGAAAACACTTTCTCCGGGGCATGTGTCTTGGAATCACGTTTCTTAATGTAGACTTTCTGGCTGTGGGTGTGTTTCAGGCCTGCGGGATGGGTACAAAATCGCTTGTTTTTGCTATCTTAAGAAAAGTGGTACTGGAGATTCCCGCTCTTTTCATCCTGAACCATTTCTGGCCGCTGTATGGTCTTGCCTATGCCCAGACCTGCGCGGAAGTGATCCTTGCTATTGCTGCTGTGATTCTGCTGGGGAGAATCTTCCGGGAGAACAAAGCTGCATCATAGGAGATCGAACAGATGCCAGATTTAAATGGAAAAATTTACAAAAAACGGGAGGCGGTGTTTTGTTACCGTCTCCTGTTGCAGTATCGAGGTATATCTTACGCCAGAAATTCCAGACATCCATTCAGATATTTTGCGAACGTCTCATCATCTGAGCGAAAAATCTCGTGCTTTGCACCTGAAATACGGACAAAACGAACTTCCCTGTCGGCAGGCTGTCCGGCATCAGAAGAGCCCGCTCCTTTCGAGGATGATTCGGACTGCTTCCTGGCCTTGGCAAGTTTAGAAACAAATCTTTCCTGCTGCTCCTTTGAGACAACGGTTTCCTCTGTCGCCTGTATCAGTAAAACCGGAGCGGCAATCTGCCGCCAGGCATCGTTCATCAGAAACTGATTTAATCGAATCGCTTCGCGCAGCCAGCCATAGGAAGCTCCGGCAGTCTGAAAGAGCGGTTCCCTGTCTGTCTTTTCCTTATACCAGGCCCATCTGGCCTGTGATGTGGCGAAGCTGATCTCAAAGGTTTCTTTGCCGTCGTACGCATGCTGTCCGATGACGTAGCTCTTTTCCTTACCGAACGCGCACATGATCGAAACGATCAGCTTTGTGAGCGGCCACGGTACATTGCCGGTAGCCGGACGGATCATCGGTGAGGAGAGGATGACCTTTTGAAACAGGTGCGGCTCTTTGGCAGCCAGTGCTGCGCCTACGCCTCCTCCCATCGAATGGGCAAAAAGGAAGAGCGGGAGGCCTTTGCTCCAATGGCTTCTGGCAGAAAGCGCAACAAATTTCAAATCATCCACATACCGCTGCCAGCTGTCCGTGTGTACCAGGGAGAGGTCATCCTCTACAAGGCGATAGGAGCGACCATGCCCGCAGTGCTCCAGGATGCATACATGGTACCCGGCTTTCAAAAACTGATATATGATTTCGAAGTATTTATCTACTGTCTCGGTAAAACCGTGGGAGATAAGGATGATGCTTTCATCCTGGCTCTGCGCAGATGTATTGCGGTCTGCGGTATAAAAGGCACAGTAAATCTTTTGCCCCGGATTCCGCGTCAGATAAGTTTCTTCCCTGCGGGAAAGTATGTAGGGAAGAACCTGTTCTTCCATGTATTTTGGATAATTATCTTCTGGCTTCATATCGATATAGTTCCTTTATAAAAAACACTAATTGTATACATGGTTTCAGAAATATCAGACTTCACTTTTCGCACGTCTTACCCGAATTTCAGCTGCCAGTTCTTCGACTTTTTCATCGGTCAGCAGATATTTTTTGTGAAACAGCCACACTGCGATAAGCAGTCCCGCGATCGGAAAGAGGGTCATCGTCATCCGCAGTCCCGCCACAGAAGATGCTGCAGTTGTGGCTGAGACTGCTGCGTCTGTATCAGAGCTTAAGTTGCATACCGCGAGGCAGATGGAAGCGACCAGCGCAGCGATGCCGGAAGCAAGCTTTACGACAAACGTCTGCATGGAAAAAATGACGCTCTCGTCGCGGCGGTTATTTTTAACCTCGCCGTAGTCCACTGTATTCGCAAGGAAGATCGTGGTGAGCACAGTCAGCATGCCGTTTGCCGCGAAGATCAGAAAGCCCGGGATAAACAGCAGGAACACGTTTGACATGTTCGTGAAAGCAAGCACCAGCAGGACAACATAACCGGCTACCGCCATACCGAAGCTGATGTAGAAAATGCGGATGGCGTTGAAAAACTTCCGCAAAAGCGGGAAGAACAGCATCATTGCCAGAATCTGTGTCGCTCCGCCAAAGGTATTAAACAGAGTATAGGAACTGTACCAGGATTCTCCGCCAAAATCATATTTAAAGAAATAGATGACGAGATTCGAGGTAATGTATACCGAGCAGTTAATGAGGACGATCGTGATCACAACCGCCATCGCCTGGTCATTTCGGATCAGAGCCTGAAACATCTGTCCGACAGACGGCGAATCCATGTCTACGGTAGATTTTTCCTTGATGTTCAGACAGGTGCAGCCGATGAAGAGGATGAACAGTACCGCGATGATCAGCGCGAACCATTTAAAACCAGTGCGCTCATCGCCGCCGCCCAGTGCCATGACGCTCATCATGGTGATGATCGTAATCAGTGCGGAGCCGACACCGGCACAGCTTCTGGCAAGTGTCGTCAGGTTTTCGCGTTCCTTGCCGCCTTCGGTAAAAGCCGGAATCATGGACCAGTAGGGAATATCCATGATCGTGTAGGTCATGCCCCAGAGAATATAGGTGATGGCCGCGTAAGCTACAAGACCAGAACCGTCCAGAGCGGGCGGAGCGGAGAACATCAGGAATAAAATGACCGCATTCAGTATCGTACCGATCAGCAGCCACGGACGGAATTTTCCGAACCGTGTCCTGGTCTTCGCTACGATCACGCCCATAATCGGGTCGTTGAACGCGTCAAATACACGCGCGATCATCAGGATCACGCCCATCGCGATTGCATTTACGCCGCAGATGTCCTGATAATAATAAAGGACATAGCTTGCAGAGAGCATGTACACCATGTCCTTTCCTACTGCACCGAGCCCGTAGGATGCCTTTTCCCTCATGGAAAGCTTCATTTGAAAATCCCCCTTAAGTTAAGTAAAAATGAATGCCGCGTAACAGTGCTTGTATGGAATTGGAAGATACCAGACAGTTACACGTTATCTCGTAGTATAACATAAGAAGTACGTTGTGTCAATCAGAGAAAGACATTCAAAAAATGAATTGTTATCTTTTCAAATTAAATAATAGTAAGGCTATATTCAAGTAATATTAAGGTAATATTAAGGCTATATTAAGATACGCAATGTTGATTTGCACTAAAAATACTTGTATAATTGCCACGAACGAGACGTTTCGTCCGAAATTGTAACAGAAATAATAACGAATAGTATGCAGAGGATGTTGTGCATGGAAGGGGGCATTGAATTATGAAAAAGATTCTGATTCCGATAATCATTGTGGCACTGCTGGCCGCAGCATTGTATTTTGTACCGTTTCCTGCCAGAATAAACGCTGAATTATCAGGGTGGGAGATGAACACAGCTGATGAGGTTGCCGCCGACGGTATTACTGTCATGTTAAATGGATGGAGGCTCCGCTATCTTTTTAAACAGGATATAGTAACCGGAACATTGTCTCTTCACTATGAAAATCAGCAGGACTCGGATACCGAGTGGAAGCTTGACGGACCTTTATACATCCATTTCAAAGACGGATACCATTATACCGGTTCTGTCTATAGCGCGAAGGAAGACGAATATACCATACTCAATCTGGTGGTTTCCCGATCGTGGGACGCGATAAAGATAGAATGGGAATCCCTGGACGGATATTGGCTGGCTGGAGAACTGACCGATCCGGAAGCAGTTCGGTCAGCACTGGACGCTTAAAAAGCTTTTTTCCCGAAAAACCACTCAATCTTTTCTTTCATATCAGCATACTTCAGATACACGATGTTGAACTCGCGGACGATGCGGTCGTCCTGCAGCCGGAATTTGGCCAGCTGCGGATCGCTGTCCGCGAGTACGTCGTAGACGAAAGAAATGCCATACCCCTCGCGTACCAGATCAAGAATGATCTTGAAACTGGAGATACAGATGCGGTGCCGGAACCGATTCAATGATTCGTTGTAGCCAAGAAGCTCCTGCTCCAGGATGGCACGGGTGCCGGAACCGTCCTCGCGGTGGATGATGGTCTCATTAAGCAGTTCATCCATGGAGACGTTTTTGCCTGCGAACGTGTGATCCCTGCGGCAGATGCCGACAAACGGCTCTTTGCGAAGCAGGATCGAATCAAAGCGTTCCTTGTCAAAAAAACCTTCCACGACCGCGAAATCAAGGCGGTCTTCTTCCAGCTCCCGCAAAAGGTGTTCGGTATTGTCCACGAGAAAGTCCAGTGAATTCTCCGGATTGTCCAGAAAGCGGTGAATGTATTCCGTCAGGAAATAATCTCCGATGGTCTTTGTCGCGCCGACCCGCAGGGCGTGTACGTTACTTTTCTTCTGAAGCTTTTCCCGAAGCATCTGATCCTGATAACGCACGGCGCGCGCATAGGTTTCCAGCGTGGCTGCAGCTTCCGTCTTTTCCAGTCTGCGGTTGGCATAGGAAAACAGCTTGCAGCCGTATTCCTCCTCCAGATGATGAATCTGCTGCGTGACGGCAGGCTGTGTCAGGTGAAGAAGCTCTGCGGTACGGCGGTAGCTTCCGCATTCACAAAGGGTCAGAAAAGTTTCCATACGATAATCTAACATAAATAGGCTTCTCCTGTGATCTTATTATATACGTCTGGATCATTTAACATATGTTTCTCTTATTCTGTCTGGGTCATAATTACCCGAATAAAAATGGCAGAATAAAAATCGAAAAAAGCTGCCTTGTCAATAAGAACGGTTTATCAATGCATAAAAAACATTAAATTGATTTTATCATCGGACAGGCCTATAATCAAGAAAAAAAGTGACTGTGGTAATTTGAACAGTTATGAACAGTCACAAAAAGGAGTCTGGACTATGAATGTAGTAGTAATCGGCGGTGTGGCCGCCGGCACAAAGACCGCTGCGAAACTGATGCGTCAGGATCGCAGGGCAACTGTCACTGTTTACACGAAAAGCCGTGACATCTCCTATGCAGGCTGCGGTCTGCCTTATTATGTAGGCGGCAGTATCGAGACACGGGAGGATCTGATCGTCAACACGCCGGAAAGCTTTGCGAAGCTGACGGGTGTAGAGGTGCGCGCCGGGATGGAGGCTGTTCGCGTAAACGCAGCCTGTAAGACGGTGACCTTCGCAAATGGAGAGAGCGTTTCTTATGACAAGCTGGTCATTGCCACCGGAGCAGTTCCTTTTGTACCGAATGTACCGGGAAAAGATCTGCCGGGCGTCTTTACCATGCGTACCCCGGACGACGCGATCGGGCTTCGCGCATATGCGGAAGAAAACGCATGTAAGAGCGCCGTGGTCGTGGGCGGCGGCTTTATCGGCCTGGAGATTGCGGAGAATCTGATGGCAAAAGGCCTGAAAGTCACGGTTGTCGATATGGCGTCTCAGGTGATGCCGAACCTGTTTGACGCGGAAGTGGCCGCATACATAAAGCGGAAGCTGCAGGCGAAGGGCATGCGGATCGTCACCGGTGCCGGACTGGAAGAGGTGCTGGGACAGGACAAGGCGACCGGTATCCATACAAGTGTCGGCAGCTTCGAGGGCGATGTGGTCGTTCTGGCGATCGGCGTGCGTCCGGCAACGGAATTCCTTGCGGATTCCGGTTTCGAGATGAACCGCGGAACGCTTGTGGTAGATAAATATCAGCGGACGAATCTGGACGATGTTTACGCGGTCGGCGACTGCGCGCAGGTGTTCAACCGTGTGACCGGCAAGGGACAGTGGTCCGCGATGGGTTCCACGGCCAACATTACCGGACGTATTCTGGCAAAAAACATGACCGGAGCAAATGTTTCCTACGGCGGCTGCCTTGGCACCGGCGCGGTGAAGCTGGCGGACGATCTGAATGCAGGCCGCACCGGACTTACGGAAGTTCAGGCAAAGGATGCGGGTTACGACGTCATCACAGCAACCTGTGTCACGGACGACAAGGCGCATTATTATCCTGATTCCTCCACGTTTGTCACGAAGCTGATTGCTGATAAAACGACCCATGCACTTCTGGGCATCCAGGTTATCGGCTCCGGAGCGGTGGACAAGATGGTCGACATCGCGGTGACCGGTATTTCGGCCGGCCTGAAGCTGGAAGATTTTGATTCGATGGACTTTGCTTACGCTCCGCCATTTTCCACAGCAATTCATCCGTTCGTACAGGCCTGCTACATTCTGGAAAATAAGATCAGCGGCGAGTATGAGAGCTTTACACCGGCCGAGTACGCGGCAGGAAAAGCGAAGGGATATCAGGTCATCGATGTACATCCGAAGGCCACGATCCCGGGAGCAAAATGGGTCGACCTCACGGCAGTGAGTGAAGCAGCAGGAGCTTCCGCAAATGGCAGCGCAGAAGCAAAAGAAATCAAAGGTCTTGAGGGCATTGCCAAAAACGCAAAGCTTCTTCTGGTCTGTGCGAAGGGCAAACGAGGGTATTTCCTGCAGAACCGCCTGAAAGCACTGGGCTTTACGAATACAAGAGCACTCGAAGGCGGCGTTTTTGTCAATACGGTAAAGGTAGAATTTACCGGTACACTTCCGGCAGAAGAGATCAAGCGCGTGAAAGGACTTGGCTGCCTGCAGGATAAACGCTATCCGGATGTGTTCAATGTCCGCGTCATCACCCGCAACGGCAAGATCACAGCGGAAGAGCATCGTGTGATCGCCGAGGCATCCGAGCGTTTTGGTTCGGGCGCGGTGACCATGACCACCCGTCTGACGCTGGAAATTCAGGGCGTGAAGTACGCGAATATCCAGCCGCTGATCGAATTCCTGAATGAGCACGGACTTTCCACTGGCGGAACCGGCTCTCTGGTGCGCCCGGTCGTTTCCTGCAAGGGTACGACCTGCCAGTACGGTCTGATCGATACATTTGGACTTTCTGAGCGCCTGCATGAGAAATTCTATGTGGGTTACCACGGCGTGACGCTGCCGCACAAATTCAAGATTGCGGTCGGCGGCTGCCCGAACAATTGTGTAAAGCCGAACCTGAACGATCTGGGTATCGTCGGTCAGAGAGTACCGACGGTAGACTTCAGCAAATGCCACGGTTGCAAGAAATGTAAGGTAGAAGATGCCTGCCCGATTAAGGTTGCAAAGGTAGTCTATGGGGAGCCGAGCCATGCAGATTCGCCCGAAGGGCGAGGGCTCGGCCTGCGTCCACGATCCGCAGAGCGAATCGGGACAGGTGATGGAAAGATTCAGATCGATCCGAATGTCTGCAACAACTGCGGACGCTGCAAGGATAAGTGTGTATTCGGCGCGATTGATTATCAGGACGGCTACCGCATCTACATCGGCGGACGCTGGGGCAAGAAGGTGGCGCACGGCGAACCGCTGCCGAAGGTATTTACCTCCGAGGAAGAGGTGATGAACGTGGTCGAGAACGCAATCCTGCTGTTCCGCGACGAGGGGCTCTCCGGAGAACGTTTTGCCGATACTGTGACACGGCTTGGTTTCGATAAAGTCAGCGAGAAACTTCTCGAAAACAAAATCGACAAGGAAGCGGTTCTGAAAAAGACCGTCAAAGGCGGCGCGACCTGCTAAACAAAGTTCTTAACAAACAAAGTATTTTAATATGAAATATGTTATGTATGATGGGCTTGACAGCGATGTCAGGCTCATCGTTTTTCCTGCATATGAGCAACTATTATATGTGGATTATCATTTTATATTGTTTTTGGATGTTCATTTAGAGAAATCCCTTTTAAAATATTACCTGGCTTTTACCTGGCCTTCACAAATAAATAAGAAAAAAATGCTTTTTTATCACATTACAGTATGATATAAATGGAAAGAGCATAAGTGAATCTTTTGTAACAGACTGATGAATCAGCGCATGGATCAGTGAGAACATTTAAAATCCAGGCAATTTACAGAAATGCTCATGGGAGGACGGGGTATGTGCATATGGAACAGAGCAGATTTAAAAGCTCGGGCGAAAACAGCGATCAGCCGCAATTACTGGAGATGCGTGGTTGTGGCGCTGATACTCGTGCTTTTTGTTGCACAGGAGAATTACAGCATCAACGATAATACTTCTGACAGCGGAACCTATGGGGAGACAACAGAGTACTGGTCGGATGACTGGTATGAGGAATTTGATTCCGGCCTGGATGCTTTTTACGTAGATGACGAGGAATATGATCCTGAAGATGAGGAATACGGAGAATATGAAGATGTCAGCGGAACCATCGAATATACCTCCGGCATATTTTCCGGCTTCGGATGGGCAAAGCTCCCGGTGAGAATTGGAAAATCCATCCTGTATTTTACAATTCCGTTTGCACGAGGGCTTTTGTGGTTTTTCCAGACGACCACAGGAGCGATCCTTTCCATCGGACTGATCGCTCTGTCCCTGACATGGGGGATTCTGATCTCACCATTGCTGGAGGTCGGCGGCTGCCGCTTTTTCGTGGATAACGCGTATACTACCTATGCGGGGCAGAATTCCGGAATGGAAGAACCTGCTCGCTGCGGGTTATTGCTTTCCGCGTTTCGCAGCGGAACCTGGTCAAATGCGGTCTGGACGCAGTTTTTGAGAAATCTCTATACGTTTCTGTGGTCGCTGTTGTTTGTCATTCCGGGGATCGTGAAATCCTACGAGTACCGCATGATTCCCTGGCTCCTTGCGGATTACCCGGATATGCCTGCAGAAGAAGCATTCCGGATCAGCAAGGAGATGATGTACGGGAATAAATGGGATACTTTTGTATTGGAATTGTCGTTTTTCTTATGGGATATACTGAACTCCGTGACTTTTGGTATTGTTGGTCTGTTTTTTGTGAATCCCTACAAATACGCGACAAGGGCAGAGCTGTATCTTACGCTGAAGGAATGGTATTTTACTTCGGAGAACTATCACGAGTAAAATCAACATGAGTAGAATCGTTCCCAGAGTGCTGCGGAACTGCTCCTGGGAAATTGCCCCCGATTTTCAGCGAGTTTCATTGAAATCCGGGACAATTTCTGCGCCCTGACTCGTGGGATTAAATCCATGAGATCTCAGCAGGAAAACGGCGACAGCTCAAGCCGGATAAAATATCCCTGATCGTGCTGGCAGACCGGGCAGACAGCCGGAGCTTTTGTGCCGGTGTAGATATAGCCGCAGTTCAGGCAGATCCATCCGGTCTGCACATCTGAGACAAATAATTTGTTTTCTTCCATAAACTGTGCGAAACGGCCGAATCGGTCTCCGTGGAATTTTTCAATCTGTGCGATCATGTGGAACGAACCGGCGACAGCCAGGAATCCTTCTTCCTTCGCAATGTCGCCGAAACTGGTGTAGACAGATTCCGCTTCCTCGTATTCATTGTGCTGGGCTCTGCGCAGCAGATCGCTGATGCTGTCACTGATATCGACCGGATATCCGCCGTCCACATGGATCGTGGAGCCTGAGAGCTGCTGCAGGTGCTTATAAAAAATCTCCGCGTGTTCGCGCTCCTGATTGGCGGTATAGGTGAACACAGCCTCAATGACGTGAAGCTTCGCTTCCTTCGCCTGCGCTGCCGCAAAGGTATAGCGGTTGCGCGCCTGACTTTCACCGGCGAACGCGCGCATCAGGTTGTCTTTTGTCATACTGTCTTTAAAATCTACTGCCATGACTTTTCCTCCTCGATATACATGAGTTTTTCTGGTTATATTGAACGGTATTTCCATTTCATATTCGTCGTACCGTACATATACAAGGAAGTATTACCGGATTTGGAAAAAGTATGCAGACAGCTGCAGGATATGCGGCATAGAGCTTTTATTTGCGGCGGCAATCGTAACTGTGGCGGTGGTTGTCGACAGGACAAACGCCTTACGGAAGGCGTAAGGAAGTTTCTTTTCTGACTTTTTGCTGTGCAGTTATTTCTGCTGTGCGAAATTACGGTTGGAAAAGTACGGATCCTGTGTTAGAATGATACACAGAAACGAGAGCAATCGTTCCATTCCTATTGTAGTTAAATTGTAACTATTCAGTACAGAACAGTTACGTTAAATTCATGGTGTGCCTTGTAAATCGAAAAGTCGGAGGTAAAACATGGGATTTTATTTAAATAGCCAGAGCCCTGCGGCGGCATATAAGAAAATATTCGAAACGCCTTATTTTGTGGATAAATCGGCTCTTCTTGCAGAACTGTTCGCTGTAATTGGTACAGATGATGGGAATATTTGCCTGACGAGACCGCGTAGATTTGGAAAAACAGTGGTGGCGAATATGATTGCTGCCTTTTTTGGAAAAGGCTGTGATTCCAGTGCGATTTTTGATCATCTGGCTATTTCGAAAAATCCCGATTATCATAGATATCTGAATCAAAGCAACCTGATTTATATTAATTTCAGTAAAATGCCTGAGAACTGTAAAAGCTATGAGCAGTACATTTCGCGTGTGACTTCGCGAATGAAACGAGAACTGTTGAAGGCTTATCCGGACATTACCTGCGGGGAAGATGATGCGCTGTGGGATATTTTTGCGGATGTTTTTGAGGAGTATCAGGAGCAGTTTGTATTTGTGATTGACGAATGGGACTGTATTTTTCATAAAGACTTTATTACTGATGAGGATCGAAGGGCTTTTATAGACTTTCTGGCGAATCTGCTGAAGGATCAGTCTTATATTTTGTTTACGTATATGACCGGTGTGCTGCCTATAGCTAAGTATTCCAGTGGTTCTACGATTAATAATTTTAAGGAATACGATATGGCCACAAAGAAGAGATATGGGGAGTATTTTGGCTTTACGGAGTCGGAGACGGAGGAATTATATCAGAAATATCTGGCAAAAGAGTCCGCTCCGGAAGTGACCATGGATGATTTGAAAACCTGGTATGACGGTTATCAGACTGCATCCGGTGAGAGACTTTATAATCCTCGTTCTGTAGTGTATGCCTTGTCCAATAATCAGGTGGCGGACTATTGGACGTCCTCGGGACCCTATGCGGAGATATCAGACTATATCATAGATAATGTGGATGGTGTGAAGGAAGCAATCATTCGACTGGTGCGGGGGGAAACGGTTTCGGCAGCCCTGAAAGCATCTGCTGCAACGGAGCGAAAATGGGAGACGAGGGATGAAGTCTTATCTGCAATGGTAGTATATGGTTTTCTGACTTATGATGAAATGGAAGAAACGGTTTGCATTCCAAATAAGGAATTAAGGGATGAATTTGCTTCCACAGTCAGCAAAGAGCCATCGCTGCATTATCTGGATGCTCTGGCGAGAGAATCGGATCGTATTTTAAAAGCTACATTGGAGCAGGACGCCAGAACTGTGGAAGATATTATGGGATTTGTTCATAATACGGAAGCATCAATTTTGAATTATAATAATGAAAATGAATTGGCTGCGATTGTGAATCTGGCTTATCTGGGGGCGAGAGATTATTACGATGTAGAACGCGAAACAAAATCCGGGAAAGGGTATGCGGATATTTTGTTTATGCCAAGAGATTCTTCAAGAGATGGCCTGATTGTGGAATTAAAAGTGGATCACAGCGCAGAAGAAGCGATACAGCAGATTAAAGATAATGCATATGCTCTGAAATTTAAAGACATTTCCGGACGCAAAAAGTGCAGAAGAATCATTGCTGTGGGAATCAATTACGTTTCCGACAGTAAGAATCTGAAAGATAAAAAAAGCCATCATTGTATTATAGAGGTGTTGGAGTAATTTTGTGAAACAAAGATGATAGACAGAATCTCAACTTCCCGGGTTTTTTTTACTCATAATGCAAAACGCCTGGTCTATGAGGCGGTAGAAGTGGCAGAGGCTGACGGCACCTATTTTGATCGGCGTGAAGCACTTGAGAGCGTCCGGAAAGTATGTATCGACGCTGCGGACGGCTATTCTTCCATGTATCAGGATGTCATGCGTGGGAACAAGACGGAGATTGACGCAATCAATGGGGCGATCGTGGAGCAGGCGAAACTTTATGGCGTGGCGGTACCATACAATTCCCTGATCGTGGATCTGATGTATGCCATCGAGAGTGCGTACAAATACAATCAGCAGGATAAAACATGATGGCAATACTCGTTGATATGCTGATTCAGGAAGAACTGAAACAGCTTGGCGAGGCAGCCTGAGTGGCTGCCTCACCAAGCTGTTTCCATCACAACAATTCCCTTGTTTTTCGCGCGAGGTACAGCGGAAGATTCGTAATACTTCCATCTTTCCGGTATCCGCGTTTTGAAAAACGCAGCGCATACTCGGGATGATGGTCAGTAACGTATCTTTTAAAGGATGGTGCGGATTTATCAGCCCCGCTTTTCGCTTCAACAGGGATAATTTCCATGCCATATTGAATGACAAAATCAATTTTACTGTTTTTGTCCGAAAAATATCGAGGGTCCACTTCAAACTGTCCTCGAAGCTGCTGCAGGATATAATTTTCAGTCAGCGGCCCTTTGAACTGGTAATCTTGTTTCAGAAGGATTGCACTGTTGTCAATGCCGGCCATGTGTTTCAGAAGGCCTGTGTCAAATACAAAGAGCTTAAATTGATTCAGCTTGTCAAACGCGGCCAGCGGATGCTCTGTTTTTGAGACATTATAAATCCGGTTGAGCATACCAGCCGATACAAGCCATTCAATCGCTTCTTCGAAATCGCGGGCTCTTCCACCTTCCCGAACGGCTCCGTACATAAACTTTTCGTTGGATTTGGCAAGCTGAGTAACGATGCTGCGGAAAACCATAAGAATACGCCCACTGTTGACTTTGCCATTATGTTTGGAAAAGTCATTTTCATAAACTTCAATTAGTTCCTGTTGTATCTGATTAATTTTTGCAGGATCTTTGTATTTTATCCAGGAGGCTACACATTCGGGCATACCACCGATAATGAGGTAATTGTGGTATGCTTCAAGCAAACGGTTGTGGAAGATTTCTTCGATACTCTGATTCTTCTGAATGCTACAGTAGTAAGAATAAAGAACCGGATCAGTTGCTTCCAGAAATTCATCAAAAGTGAGAGGGCAGATTTCCAGCAGATTTACCATGCCTACCGGGTAGGATTTGGGTTGCGCGAGGAGAGTCCCAGGCAGACTGCCTGCTGCAATAACGTGATATTCGCCTGCTTTTTCCTTAAAATATTTGAGCGTATTCAACGCCTCTGAGCATTCCTGTATTTCGTCAAAAATAATTAAGGTTCTGCCAGGAAGAATCTTCTGACCGACAATTATGGAGAGCAGTTCAATGATTCGCTGTGGATTTTTATTTGTTTCAAAAATGGATTTTAATTCATCTTCTTCGTCAAAGTTAAAATAAACATAGCTTTCGTAACAGGTCTGCCCGAATTCTTTCATGAGCCACGTTTTACCGACCTGACGAGCCCCCTTAAGTACCATTGGTTTGCGGTCTTCGCTGGATTTCCAGCTGATCAGGTCCTGAATCGCATTTCGTTTCAAATAAATCACCGTCCTTTCTGAACAACGGAACCATAGTCCTCTTTTAACAGCATAACACATTTTTCAATACTTTCAAGATTGAAAATGCACGTTTTTCTGAAAAATCAGACGTGAAATTTCACGTTTTTCTGTGAAAAAAATCATCAAGGTGAAACTGAAAAGCGCTCTTTCAGTGAATCAATGAGTTTTTCTGCAATCGGTGTAAAAACCTGATATTTTTTCCAGATGATATACATTTTGGCCTCCAGCTTAGGAGAAAGCGGCCGAAAACATAGTCCGCTCCTGGGGCTGACATCGGCCAGCCGGTCAAATACCAGCAGACATCCCAGCCCTTCCCTGACAAAAACAGAACCGTTATAAAACAGGTTGATGGTTCCGACAATGTTCAGATGATCGACAGCTTCCCCGCACCATCTCGGAAGGTCTGCACGGATAGACTGGGGCGAAGTGATGAGCGGTATGCCCTGCAAATCCTCCGGACAGATCATTGTTTTCTGCGCCAGAGGATTGTCCGTCCGCATCAAAAGACCCCAGACATCTCCATCTGGAAGGGAAAGATAATTGTATTTTGACAGATCAGGCGGCTCCACAATAACAGCGAAATCCGACAGCCCCTGTTCGAGATCATTCACTACGACACGGGTATCGCCGCTGGTGATGTGAAACCGAAGTCCCGGATATTGCAGGCGGAAATCTTTGATGGCGCTGGCCAGATAATGGATCAGATAAGATTCCGCACAGCCGATCCGTATGTCCCCGCCGGTGATATCATTAAGAGACTGAAATTCTTCTATAGTCTTATCTGTCATCTCAAGAATATCCTCTGCGCGTTTGCGCAGCAAAATTCCTTCCTCAGTCAGATGTACATTATAGTTGCCGCGGGTAAACAGTTTGCATCCAAGTTCTGCTTCCAGTTCCTTGAGCTGCTTCGATAAAGTGGGCTGGGAAATATGCAGTGATCTGGCCGCCCCTGTAATGCTTCCTTCCCTTGCCACTTCTATAAAATATCGCAAAACACGTAGTTCCATAAAAATCCTCCGTTTCCCGTGTCCTTGTGGGCCGAATATGCTTCTATAGTTTCTATTGGTTCTATTGGTTATATTAACGTATACAGATATTCCCTGCAAGAATAACCAGAAATAGAAATTAAGTATTTGCCATTCTTTTTGCTTAAATATACAATAGAAGCATCAAAGGAGGTGTCACAGGTTTGACGGTTGAAGACATTATTGCTTATTATTATGATGAAGTGAAAGAAAGTGCCGAATATGATGCTTATGCTGAAACGCTTTACCAGGAAGCACAATGTATCAGTATGGAATTGAATAACCAGTATCACACGCCGGAAGAAATACGGGAGATCATGAGCCGGCTGACCGGACGGCGGATAGACGATTCTTTCCGGCTGTTTCCGCCATTTTATACGGATTTTGGGAAAAACATTCATATTGGGAAAGACGTTTTTATCAACTCAGGCTGTCACTTCCAGGATCAGGGCGGCATTGAAATCGGGGATGGAGCTATGATCGGCCACAACGTGGTACTGGCAACCATCAACCATGATCTGGATCCGACGCAGAATCGAAAAAATCATTATGCGCTTGTCAGGATTGGCGCTCATGTGTGGATTGGTTCTAACGCAACCATTCTTCCTGGTGTAACCATTGGCGAGTGGTCCGTTGTGGCGGCGGGAGCTGTCGTGACAAAGGAGGTGCTGCCTTATACGGTCGCAGGCGGCGTACCTGCAAAGACAATCAGAAAAATTGAGAGAGGAGGGGTAGCGTGAAACGATACATTATCTTATTCTTTTTGGTATGTATGACCACTCTGCTTGCGGCTTGCAGCGCTGAAGGCGCAGATGCATCGGCTGATTCTGAGAACAGCGATGTTATGGATACGGACAGCAGTATTCTGGTCGCTTATTTTTCCTGCACCGGCACAACAGAGCAGATTTCCGGGTGGATTGCTGAAGAAACCGGCGCAGACAGTTACGAAATTGTACCGGAAGACCCTTATACAGAAGAGGATCTGGCATATTATACTGGAGGCCGCGCTGACCAGGAACAGGCGGATGATTCCGCCCGTCCGGCGATTGCCGGAAGCGTAGAGAATATAGAACAATACAGCGTGATTTTCCTCGGCTATCCCATCTGGCACGGGCAGGCGCCGCGAATCATCAGCACCTTTTTGGAGAGCTATGATTTGTCTGATGTGACGATTATTCCTTTCTGTACTTCCCACAGCAGCGGCATCGGCTCCAGTGCTGAAAATCTGCACGATCTTTGTTCCGACACGGTTACATGGATGGAGGGACGGCGGTTCTCCGAGGATGCAACGGAAAGTGACGTGGTTGAATGGATAGACAGTCTGGAATTACCGGAAAGTGAGGTGCGTACCGTGGGTGAATTTGATTTTGAAACGAAGACTGTACTGCTGAACAGCGGCTATGAAATGCCCATCATGGGGCTTGGCACATACAGCCTGACGGATGAGGAATGTGCCGTTTCCATTGCGGCGCTGCTGGAAGCGGGCGGCAGACTGATTGATACCGCGTATATGTACGGTAATGAGGCGGCTGTAGGACAGGCTATCCGGGATTCGGATGTGCCGCGGGAAGAAATTTTTGTGATTACAAAGCTTTATCCCAGCCAGTTCGACCATGCAGCAGAGGCTATTGACGAAGCATTGGAAAAAATGGGTTTGGACTATATCGATATGATCCTCCTGCATCATCCGGGAGATGGTGATGTGGATGCATATCTGGCATTGGAGCAGGCAGTCGCAGACGGCAAGGTGCATTCGATTGGCCTGTCCAACTGGTATGTGGAGGAACTGGAGGAATTTCTGCCCCAGGTGAACATCACTCCGGCACTGGTACAGAACGAAATCCATCCCTATTATCAGGAAAATGATGTGATCCCTTATATCCAGTCCCCTGGAATAGTCGTGCAGGGTTGGTATCCGCTTGGAGGCCGTGGACATACATCGGAGCTGCTGAATGATGAAACTATCACCGCCATCGCGGAAGTTCATGGCGTTTCTTCTGCACAGGTAATCCTGCGGTGGAATCTTCAGAAGGGCGTTGTAGTGATCCCCGGCTCCAGTGATCCGGAACATATCCGGGAGAATCTTGATCTGTTCGGTTTTGAATTAAGCGACGGGGAGATGGAGCAGATCAATGCTTTAGATCGAAATGAAAAGCACGACTGGTATTAAAAATATGATTCAGACATTAAAAATACAGGAAATTTTTGAAACGTATCTGAAATCATGAGGATAAAACCGGAAGTCCAAAAAGAGGGATATCTGTTATGGAATACGGTGAAGAAGCAATCATTCAGAATATGAAGGATGCCGGCCGTGACGATGCCTGTATTCAGGAATTTCTTCTTGAATACAGGCAGGGAGAGAAAAAGAAGTGCGATATGTTCTTAAGCCGTCACCGGCGGGGGCTGTTGGAACAGCTGCATCAGGAACAAAAGAAAATTGACTGCCTGGACTATCTTAGATACCAGATGAAAAGACAGGAAAGAAAATGACAGTGTTCGGCGGATGTGTTATAGTGTAACTTATTGGAAAGAAAACGCGCTTGCGGGTTTTTGCCCGATAAGTGAACGACAGAACCGCCAGATTCTGGAGCATTATGGGAAACGGTTTTCTTCCCATAATGTAAAAAAATATGGATGATGCTGGCGGGAGCCATAAAAGGATATCAGAAAGTGTCAGAAGGAGAATGATGGTTATGGAAGCAATCAAAGAAATGCCGGAGCCGAATCCCATGCTGAAAAAAATGCAGGCAGCGGAAGAAGTGATTTGGATTAATCCGGATAAAACTTCTTTTGCAGATTCGAAGAACTCCTGTGAGCTTACTATGTCGGATATTGACGATGCGGAAGCGCGACTGCAGCGTTTTGCGCCATTTATCATGAAGTGCTTTCCGGAGACAGAAGAGCGCAGCGGTATCATTGAGTCTGCTTTAACAGATATCCCGAATATGCGCACCCGCATTAATGAGAAGTATGACAGTCATTTGCAGGGACGGCTGCTTTTGAAGCAGGACAGCCATCTGGCAATCGCGGGGTCCGTGAAAGCCAGGGGCGGCATATATGAGGTATTGAAGCATACGGAGGAGCTGGCGCTTGCGAATGGAATCCTCAAAGAGAGTGACAATTACGCAAAGCTGGCGGAACCGGAATGCAGGGACTTTTTTGCACAGTATACGATACAAGTGGGTTCGACAGGAAACCTCGGCATGAGCATCGGCATCATGAGCGCTGCGGTGGGTTATCATGTGATTGTCCATATGTCCGCGGATGCAAAACAGTGGAAGAAAGACCTGCTGCGCAGCCATGGCGTGACCGTGGTTGAATATCAGGCCGATTACAGTGAGGCCGTAAAGAACGGAAGAAAGCAGTCCGATGAAAACCCGATGAGTTATTTTGTGGATGATGAGAATTCCAGAAATCTTTTTCTGGGCTACGCGGTAGCGGCAAAGCGCCTCATCGGTCAGCTGGCAGAAAAACAGATCCTGGTGGATGAGAATCATCCGCTGTTTGTCTATATTCCCTGCGGAGTCGGCGGAGCACCGGGCGGTATTACCTTTGGGCTAAAGCAGGTATTCGGCGACGCAGTGCATTGTTTCTTTGTGGAACCGGTGCAGGCACCCTGTATGCTGCTTGGCATGAGCACCGGACTGCAAAATGGCATTTCTGTACAGGATATCGGGCTGACCGGTCTGACCCACGCGGACGGGCTTGCCGTTGGCAGACCTTCCGGATTTGCAGGCAGCGTCATGAAGCCGCTGCTGAGCGGCGAATTTACCATCCGTGACGGAAAACTGTATGACTATATGCGCGATGTGCTGGATACAGAATCTGTCTTCCTGGAACCCAGTGCCTGCGCAGCGTTCCAGGGGCCGATAAAGCTTGAGACAACCCCGGAGACACGTGCTTATCTGGAAAAGGACGGTTTAATAAATAAAATGAATGCGGCTTCCCATATCGTATGGGCGACCGGCGGAAGCCTTGTGCCGGAAGAAATCAGGGAGGAATACAGGAATACATTTGTTCCGAATTAGGAATGCACAAGAGATAATTTATTCGGAAACGATGCACAATCTAATATAAGTTTCCCAATCTGCCGGACTATATAGTCCCGGCAGATTGAGGATTTTTCCTTGGTCGTCCTCTTGGACGCTTAGGTTTTTCGGGCTCAGGAT
>JAJQIL010000044.1 GCA_021199235.1 Lachnospiraceae bacterium
TACTCATGTTTATGCTTTTTCCAAAGCGGCGCGGACGTGTGAAAAGATTCACCTTACCCCAATTGCTCAGGAGCTCTTTTATCATTCCGGTCTTATCGACATAATAAAATCCCTGTGTAATAATTTCCGCAAAGTCCTCTATGCCGATTGGCATTCTCTTCTTTTCCACACCCCTTACTCCTTTCAGCCGACTGTCTTGTCGATATTTTTACAGGTTTCGGTTGCATGAATGCAGAACTCCGATGCCCCGAGCTTATCGTTCTTATTTTTACGGCGGATTGCACGAGCCACCTCACTTCCGGCATTGCAGATCTGCTCGCTGATCGGCATGTCCCACCATCTTTGTAAGTCAGCCATAAGCCTGTCACCCCTCGCTTCATTAGATTACCACGTTCCGACCTGCTTAGCAAGCCACGTTTTCATGCAGGCTTTAAAATGCCGTATGCGCAGTTCCCTTTTATCGAGAATACAGCCGACCGTGCTTCTTCCGTCCGGTCGGCTGTATTCCTGATTTGGTTATAAATTTTCGTTATTTCGTAGCGGCTCAGTGTTCAGTGTTTTCACAGTAACCATTATTTCTTGATTTTCACCGTCTTTTTGCTGCTCCATGCGGAATAGTATGTATTCCCGTTCACTTTCTTATAAGTCCTAATCCGCACATAATAGGTCTTACCCTTCTTAAGCCCGGACAAAGTCTTACTAACCTTTGATGCTCCGGATACTTTCACCGTCTTATTCCCGCTGGCAAATGTCTTGCTGGTAGAATACTGGATCTGATACTGTCCCGCGGCACCTTCACAGTGCTAATTTCCTTCTCACAGTTTTTCCTCCCTTTGCCGGTATACGGCTTCTGATTTGTTAGCAATCTCTATCAAAAAATGAAACTACAAATATTATATTCGTAATTACGAAGATATTCAAGATAAAGAATATATTTTATTCTGATTCCATCAAAGGTTGGTGGAGGAACATATTTTGATTGACTATTCTCCGTTCTGGGAAACACTGAAAGCGTCAGATGAAAACTGGTATACACTGACAAACAGGCATCATCTGTCTCACAGCACACTTCATCGTCTGAAGCACGGACAGGATATATCCATGAAAACCGTCAATGACCTCTGCCGCATCCTGAACTGTCAGATACAGGATATCTGTCAATATGTCCCTTCTGATGATGATCAACCTCTGTAACAGGCGCTATGCCCGCTCTATCACACAGCTATGCCGTTTTGCTTCCGATCCTCTCGCATCCTTGTCATAATTTATCCCCACAAGAAGCAGGTTTCCAAAATATTCTTTTAGCGCTCCGTGATATCGGTTGTCATGAATCTGCCGGATGGCAGTGTCCGCATCTTTGTCATATTTCAGTTCAATAATCATGGCTGGCTTATCCGTATTCTTCCGCGGAAGAAACGCATAATCCGCAAAGCCCTTGCCGGAAGGAAGTTCCCGGATCATCATATAATCATTTTTGGCCGTGTAATAGGCAATATAAATTGCGCAGGCAAGTGAATTCTCATCATTATACGTAAGAACAGAAGTACATTCTTCATGAACCAGTTCCAATGCCCCGGCTACCTGACCGCAATCCTGATTAATTGTCGCATCCAGCAGTTTTTCAGAATTACTGATTGCCCGTGCTACAGGCTCCCACTTTCCGTCTTTTGTCGCGGATTGAAAGACTTCTGCTACCTCGCGGTTTGGAATATGCACGGTTTTTTCATTTTGGTCATAAGCCAGATATCCCAGATGAATCAGTAAGGTCAGGACATCGTCTCTGCAGTTACAGGATGTAATATCATTCTGGAATGTGCTGATATCGATCCGGACGGATTGCCCGCCAAGCATCATAATGACCGCATCCCTCAGACCGTCAAAATTTCCTTCTATATAATTCTTCAGACTTTCAAAAGATTCTGTTTTCGTCCAATAGTTCTGAATTTCTTCATTTCGCAGAGCATTCATAACCGAATTCGGGTTATATACATGCGGGACCCGGTTAAATGAGTAACCGTCATACCACGACTGCATATCCTCGAAATTCATATGGTATTTTCTGCACAGGCGCTTTGTTTCCTGCTCAGTAAAACCAATATATCCGGCAAGCTTTGCCGGACTGACCATCGTATACTCCACAAAGTCTGTCAACGCCGATTCCGTCCCGTATTTCTTAATTGGCAGGATGCCTGTCATGTAGGCTGCTGCGATGGTTGTATCGGTTGTCGTTCCGGCCTTAAATAACCCGCGGAGAAGCTGAACATATTCCTTTTGCAGGACTTCGTCGTTCTTCGCCTCCCGGAATAAAGCGTCCCATTCATCTATTATAATGATAAATTGATTTCCGGTTTTATGACTGACTGCTGAAAGCGCATCAGGAAGATAAGTCTCATCCTGAATGATACAGCCGGGAAACGCTTCCTTTAATTCTTCTATAACCGTTGACTGTATGTCAAATACAATATTACCGCCTTTATTATACATACGGGAAATGAATCTGGTAATATCCAGATAAATGACATCATATTGGTTTAATCCGTCTTCAAAGGTCTTTTTCTTCGAAATCTCCAATCCTTCAAAAAGAGAGCGGGAATCACAGCTTTTATCATAATATGCGCACAACATCTTCGCGGCAAAGGATTTTCCAAAACGCCGCGGCCGACTGAAGCAGGTTAATTTGAGCGGAGTATTGATGGACCTGTTCACATAATCGATCAGCCCTGTTTTATCCACATATACGCCATTTCGTATGGTCCAGAATCCTTTGTTTCCAGGATTTAGATACATTCCCATCTGTTATAACCTCCATTCTATCACGCCAGCAGCGCCCGCACCGCCTCCGCGGTAAATTCTACCGCAGGCACATGATTTACTTCGATCTGGAAGAGCGCGTTCGCGGCAATGTGTTCCGCCGCCTGCTCCAGGTCGCGGATACCGGTGGTGTTCGAATATTTTTCAACTACTGCATCAACAGCCGCAGGAGGCACGATGCACTCCTCCGGACGGATGCTCATGCGTTTTAGCACCTTCGGCAGTGCGAACTGCGAGAAGATGATCTTTTTCTCCTCCGGCGTATAATCCGGAAGTTCGATGACGGCAAAGCGCGACATCAGGGGTGCGCTGATCTGACTCATATCGTTCGCGGTCGCGATCGGATAGACGCCGACGGTCGGCACTGTGCATTCGATGTAATTGTCGGTAAAGCCAAGGTTGTCCAGCAGAGTCAGCAGGACGTCCGCCGGATTGCCGTTGCCTTTTCCGGCCGCCGCCTTGTCAAGCTCGTTGATGATAAAGACCAGATTCGACTCGCCCGCCGCGGCAAAGGCTTCCATGATGATGCCAGGCTTTGCGTTCGAGTAAATGCGCGAGCTACCCGTGAGCTGCTCCGGGTCGTTGATGGAGCTCATGTCCAGGGTCGTCCACGGCAGCTTCAGGATGCGCGCCACGGCGTAGGCGATCTGCGACTTGCCGGTTCCCGCCGGACCAACCAGCAGCATACCGTAGGCCGGGAGCGTGTGGGTACGGTTGATCTGGATGATCGTCTCGATGATACGCTGCTTTACCCGCTCCATGCCGTAGAGCTCCTCATCAAGGATCCGTCTGGCCTCCTGCGGATCGATGGATTCAAAATAATTGCTTTTCCAGTGAATGTTCAGCATGATGGAGAGCGCTCTCTGCGCGTGTCGCCGTTCCTCCGCCGTCACCTCATGGGAGCGCGCCACCGCGAGATTACGCCGTGCCCACAGCCGGATGTTGTCCGGCAGCGTCCGCCCCGCGCAGTTCAGAAAATCCGTGATGCTCTGCAGGCTGGTCAGCTTCATGTCGTCGCCGGTCTCCTCCTGCTCATCCTCCTCGATCTCGTTCCCCGGCGCATCGCTCGCGAGCAGCCGCTCGATCATAAACTGCAGGAATCCGTCCTCGGCGGAAAGCTTTGTCGCGCCGCCATAGGCGATCTCCCGGATGCGGTACACCGCGTAGCCGTCCTCCCGGTTTGCTCCGGAAAGACGCACCCGGATATGGCTCTCCCCGAGCCAGCGAAGCAGGCTGACAAAACGCGCGTCCAGCTGCAGGATATCGGCAGACTCCGTGCCGCCCTCCTCGTCAAATTCAAACGCCGTTTTCTGATCCGGTTTGGAAAATATACCGTTGGAATGGTGCTTCCATTGTCTTTTGCTGTTGTCCAGAATGAGGATTGGCCGCTCGACCGATGGTGTGGATTCATTTGAGCGGAAAATGGTATACGTGCACTCCGCCGCCTGTTTTTTCTCCGATGGGCTGCTGCTGAAATCAAATACTGGCATAACTCGTCTCCTTAAGATATAAATATATAGCAATATTGTAACTATCCGGAACAATCCTTCGCACTTACTGTGTAATAATAAACGCACGGAACAGTTACGAAAAAATCTGTTTCTATCATATCACATTTTCCTGTCATCCCGATAGTCTGTTTTTTCATAAAAACAAAAATAGTACCGAGCATCAAAAAAATGTACTGACTATGCAAATTTACCTGTTATCAGCTACGTTTTTCATTCGAGATGGGCGGAACGCTGAAATTGAAAAAATTGAAAAATCGGGGGCACGAAATGGAAAAAAGAGAGTATAATGCGGCTTAATCAGGTAATGACATAAGAGGAGAAGGTTATGGAAAAGGTAAAGGCATTTCTGAAGCGAAAAGACATCGAAATTTCCCTGAAGCGATATGGTATTGACGCGCTCGGCGCGATGGCGCAGGGCCTGTTCTGCTCTCTGCTGATCGGCACGATCATCAATACGATCGGCACGCAGTTTCAGATCGCGTTTCTGACGCAGACGGTCGCTACCGTCAGCGGCGTAGATTATACGGTCGGATCCCTGGCCACCGCCATGAGCGGTCCGGCGATGGCCGTAGCGATCGGCTACGCGCTGCACTGTCCGCCTCTGGTTCTGTTCTCGCTGATCACGGTCGGCTTTGCGGCCAATGCGCTCGGCGGCGCGGGCGGTCCGCTTGCGGTGCTGTTTATCGCCATTCTGTCCTCCGAGATTGGAAAAGCAGTCTCGAAGGAAACAAAAATTGATATTCTGGTGACGCCGCTGGTGACGATCGGCGTCGGCATTGCGCTTTCTGCCTGGTGGGCTCCGGCGCTTGGTTCGGCCTCGATGAAAGTCGGCAATCTGATCATGTGGGCGACCAATCTGCAGCCGTTCCTGATGGGCATTCTGGTATCTGTAGTAGTCGGCATCGTGCTGACGCTTCCGATCTCTTCAGCCGCCATCTGCGCCGCTTTGGGTCTGACCGGGCTGGCAGGAGGCGCCGCGGTCGCGGGCTGCTGTGCGCAGATGGTGGGCTTCGCGGTCATGTCATTCCCGGAAAACCGCTGGGGCGGACTGGTCTCTCAGGGCGTCGGCACCTCCATGTTGCAGATGGGCAACATCGTCAAAAATCCCCGTATCTGGATTGCTCCGATCCTGACCTCCGCGATCACCGGCCCCATCGCGACCTGTGTTTTCCACATGGAGATGAACGGCACCGCCGTATCCTCCGGCATGGGTACCTGCGGCTTTGTCGGCCCGATCGGCGTCTACACCGGATGGATGAGCGACATCGCCGACGGCGCAAAGGCAGCCGTCACTGCCACAGACTGGCTGGGTCTCGTCCTCATCTGCTTCGTCCTCCCCGCTGTCCTCTGTCCGCTGATCAATCTCGTGATCAGGAAACTCGGCTGGGTCAAAGACGGGGATATGAAGCTTGATTGACGGAAATAAACAGAGTACCTGCGGTCTCCAGGGTCAGGAACCGGAACACATGCGTTCATTCCTGACCTTTGGTCGCTTATATTATCATATCTTCAATAAAAATCCCGTACCCTTTCGTCGGATCATTGACAAACACATGTGTCACCGCACCGACCAGGCGGCCATTTTGCAGGATTGGCGAACCGGACATTCCCTGTACGATGCCGCCTGTAAGGGCCAGAAGCTCGGGATCGGTCACCTCGATGACCATGCCCTTGTTAATATCGCCGCTGTTCGTGCGCACTTCCCTGATTTCTATCTCATAGTCCCGGCAGGTACCGTCCACTGTGCACCGGATCGTGGCCGATCCTTTTTCCACTTCCGATTTCAATGCGGTCTCGATAAGCGTCTCATCCTCTATAGCCAGTGAAAACCCGGTCACACGGCCGAATATCCCGTTTTCCTCGTTCTCTTCAATAATGCCGATCTGACAGTTTCCGCTGTAATGGATGATCCCGGAAAGTTCACCGGGCGTACCCGCCTCACCTTTGACGATGGATACGACTTCCGCGCTGTAAAGAGTGCCGGTCTCAATCTCCAGAAGTCCGGCCGTGTCCACATCGCTGATCCCATGCCCCAGCGCGCCAAAATATCCCTCCTCATCGACCCAGGTCAGCGTCCCGATTCCCTGCGTATCGTTGCGCACCCAGATCCCGGCTCTGTAATCCCCGTCCGAATCCAGTACCGGAGTAATCTTCAGGCTGATCTGTTCTCCCTGCCGGTCCACATCGAGGACAACGGAATTCCCGTCGCATTGCGAAAGGCAGGATATCAGCTCCTCCTTGGTATTAACTTCCTCTCCATCCACAGCCAGGATATAGTCGCCGGACTGCACTATATTCTCAGACGGGCAGCAGGAGCTGCCGTCCCTGGCGGTGATGGTTCCGGTATCCACCACATATACCCCGTCTGTCTCCAGATAGATCCCGATCGGTGTGCCGCCCACATAGACCTGCTTCCGGTCGGAAGTCTGATCCGCGGTCACAGATGTGCCGGTAATCCCGGATTGAGCTGCGTCCACGGAAACGCTGTCCGTAAGCTCGCTGTTACTGTTCCCTTTCAGTGCGCCGGATCCTGCATCCTGAAATACTGCCGCTCCGCACAATGCCAGCGACAATACTCCGATAATCAACAGCGCACAGACAAATCTTCTGTATTTTTCTCTGACATTCATCCTTCGCACCTTCCTTACTGACTTACTACAGGAAACGACATCAGCCGTTTCGAGCAGAGCGATCAAACCACTGCTCATAGTAAAGCAGAGGCAAAGCAAATGATATTGATTCAATATCTTCACAAGCCTCTGCATTCAGTATATGGAATCTGCGCGATTTCACACTGGTATGTTATTGTGCGAATTTCCGGAATATGGAAAATCATATTTTCGCCATTTGCGGAATATTATGTAAAAAACATATTTCCTGCTATTCTCGGAATATGGAAAAAATCAAATGTCCTGCCTGATATGCGCCGCCAGCTCTTTCATCTCGCGCGCGTTTTCGAGAACCGCGTCGGTGATCTTTGCGCCGCCCAGGATCCTTGCCAGCTCCTGGATGCTCTCTTCCTCGGTCAGCTGTCCGATGTGGGTCACAGTCTTGCTGTCAGCCGGCTTTTTTTCGATAATAAAATGCTGATCCGCCATTGCCGCGATCTGCGCGAGATGTGTGATGCAGAGAATCTGGTGACTGCCCGCGATCACTGCCATCTTCTCCGACACCTTCTGCGCGGTCCGTCCGCTGATTCCGGTATCGATCTCATCGAAGATCAGCGTCTCGATGTGATCCTTGTCCGCCATAACGGCCTTGATCGCCAGCATGATACGGGAAAGCTCGCCGCCGGACGCCACACTGCCGAGTGGACGCAGCGGCAGTCCCGGATTCATGGAAATCCGGAAGCAGACGGCATCAATTCCTTCCTCCGTCGGCTCCGACAGTTCCTCAAACGCAATCTCAAACTGCACATCCAGAAAATTCAGATCGACAAGGGCACTGCGAATCTGCTCGGAGAGAACCTTCGCGTACTGTTTTCTTACGCCGGAAAGCTTAGCGGCTGTCGACATCAGAGCCTGGCTGCTCTCCTGCAGCCTGTCTTTCAGTTCACTGCGGTAACTTTCGTAATTTTCAAGAAGCTCCACCCGGTCTTCTTTTTCCTGTAAGGAAGCCAGAATTTCCTCTATGGTATTTCCATATTTTGATTTCAGGCGGTTGATCAGATCCAGGCGTTCTTCCGTCTCACGCAGAGCCTGCGGATCAAAGACGAACGAATCCATATAATCGGAAAGGCTGCGGTTGAAGTCGCCAAGCAGGGATTCAATATCTTCCAGTGTATTTCCCAGTTCCTCCAGAGAATTATCATAACCGCGCACAGCCGAGAGGGCGCGCGCAGCCCTGCCAATCTCATCCTCCGCGCCGCCAAAGCCGCCCACACCGGTCAGATTCCCGGCTTCCGAAAGGGCTTCCATAATTTTCTGGCCATTGACCATAAGACGATAGCTGTTCTCCAGCTCCTCATCCTCGCCGGGACGCAGCGCAGCTGACTGAATCTCCTGAATCTCATACTGCAGAAAATCCAGTTCCTTTGTCCGCTCCTGATCCGAGGATACAGCCTGCTCCCATTCTTTTTTGACTTTCTGATAGCTTCGGTACTGTTCCTTTATTGTATTCAAAAGCGGCCCTGTCTCTTTTCTGGCAAAAGAGTCAAGAATTCCCAGATGATTTTTCGCGTAAAGCAGCGACTGATGCTCATGCTGCCCGTGAATGTCAATCAGCTCTCCGGAGAGTTCCCGCACAAAGGAGAGCGGGACCGTCTCACCATTTATCTTGCTCGTACTCCTGCCGCCCTTATATTTTCTCGTCAGTATGATCTCACCGTCCTCAAACGGCAGATCCTGTCTTTTCATAAGTTCCCGCACACGCGGATTCTCTGTCGTAAAAATCAGTTCCACCAGTGCGTAGTCCGCATCCTCCGGCACATAATCCTTAAAATTTCCGGTGCCGAGCGCGATGTTGACCGCGCCGATCACAATAGATTTGCCCGCGCCGGTCTCTCCGGTCATAATATTAAGGCCGGGGCCGAATTCGACCTCCGCCTCCCGGATCAGCGCCATATTTTTTACATGTAAGCCTGCCAGCATAGTTATCCCCCCACAATCCTGTAAATCTTCTCCATAACGATCAGGGTATCGTCCGTGCTCCGGTTCGCGCACATGATGGTGTCATCTCCGGCTATGCACCCGGCCACTTCAGACCAGTTCATGGCGTCGATGGCTGCCGCGACCGCCATTGCCATGCCGGACACTGTCTTTACCACCAGAATATTCTGCGCCATCTCCATCGACACAAAACCATCTTTGAGAACACGCAGGTAACGCTCGCCTGCCTCCGCGCTCTGTCCGGCTTCAGACGGCTGCATGAGCACATATTTCTGCTTTCCGTTATGAGCCGCGGTCTTTGTCAGCTTCAGTTCGCGGATGTCCCGTGAGACCGTTGCCTGAGTAACCTGAAACCCTTCTTTTTTCAGGTATTCCGCCAGTTCTTCCTGTGTCTCGATTTCATATTTTTCAATCAGTTCCAGGATTTTTGCGTGCCTTCCGATTTTCATGATACTCCTTTGCGTTTTGGTTCGCTGTTTACCGTCATCTGTTTTTATATTTCATGGTGCCCGCGAAGAGGGCATGACAGAAAATTTATTTGTTCATCTTCTCCCGCAGGATTTCCAGAAAGCTGGTATTTTTCATCTTGATCAGCTTTGTCTTCTGCTCTGCCTGCGAGATCACCACCCGGTCGCCCACATTGAGCTTCACAGAAGTGTCGCCGTCAAAGGTTGCTTCCGCACCGTCTATATATTGTCCTGCATCGCCTTTTGATGCAGGAGATGTTCCGATTTGCGGAGCAAATCGAGAACCGTACCGCAGGCCGCGCCATTTTGCGTCAGCAAAATTTTGCATGGCGCGGATCTCCCGATCTGTGACATGCCCGCTTGCGACCTCGATCACGACCTCAGCCGTCCCCGGAAGGACAATCGGTCTGGAGTTCAGTGTGTGCGGAGCAATCGCGGTCAAAAGCAGCAGCGAAGCGGACGGAGCCACGATCGGTCCCCCGGCAGAAAGGCTGTAGCCGGTCGATCCGGTCGGGGTCGAGACGATGATTCCGTCGGCAGAATACGCGTTTAAAAATACCCCGTCCACATAAATGTTAAAATCCACAACACGCATGCGGCCGCTTCGTGTGATAACGATGTCATTGAGCGCAATGTCCTGCATGAGCTTCCGGTTCTGATGCAGAGCCGTACCGCTTAACATCATGCGTTCTTCAATGGAAAATTTATCCGCAAGCAGAGCTTCCAGTGCTTCCGTGATATTCTTTTTCTCAATCTCTGCCAGATAGCCGAGCGTTCCCATATTTACACCAAGGAGAGGTATCGAGCATTCCACCAAGTCTCTCGCCGCCTGCAGCAGTGTTCCGTCACCGCCAAGCACCAGTACGCACTGCGTCTCCCCCGGAATCTGTCTGGCATCCGTATAGCGGTACTGGGCAGAAGGCGATTCCACAGCGGATATTCCTGCCGTATGCCCGCCTCTTAAAAAACACGTTCCTCCCCGCTCTTCAATATAGGAGCGGATAAAACGCGCCGTCTCCTGTCCCGGATCCTTTAGTTCATTTGAGATGACATAATAAGCGTTCATTCATGATTCCTCAGTCTGTTAATGCCGCAGTCCTTTTGCCGCCCGATTCATCTGCCATACCAGAAAAAGCTTCAGTCCAGCGCCGCGTGCGCCTCCGCCACGACACGGACCACATCCCGGTCGGTCACAATACCATCGTTCTCACCGGTCGCCTCTGTCGGGGCGTCTCCGTTCTTCTGAAGCCACACCAGATATTCGATATTTCCCTCCGGCCCCTTGACAGGCGAATAGTCAAGTACGCGCGCCGACAGGCCGATTCCCGCCGCATATGTGATCACGCTGCGTATGACCTCTTCATGTACCTTCGGGTCGCGGACGACGCCTTTTTTGCCCACTTTCTCGCGGCCGGCCTCAAACTGCGGCTTGATCAGGCAAACGATATCTCCCTCACCGGCCATCAGATTCCGCACGGGGGTAAGCACCTTTGTCAGGGAAATAAAAGACACATCGATGGAGACAAAGGAAGGCGCTTCTTCAATGTCCTCCGGCACGACATAGCGGATGTTGGTCCGCTCCATGCAGACCACGCGCGGGTCGTTGCGCAGCCCCCAGTCGAGCTGGCCGTGACCCACATCCACCGCATATACTTTCCGGGCTCCATTCTGGAGCATACAGTCGGTAAAACCGCCCGTGGACGAGCCGACATCCATGCAGACTTTCCCCTCGGGCGTAATCCCGTCAAAGGTCTGCATGGCTTTTTCCAGCTTCAGGCCGCCGCGGCTCACGTAGCGAAGCTTCCCGCCCTTCACCGTGATCGCGGCGCTGGTGTCGATCATCGTACCGGCCTTATCCTCGCGCTGGCCGTCGACAAGCACCTCTCCTGCCATGATCAATGCCTTCGCTTTCTCACGTGAAGGCGCGAGGGCACGCTGCACAAGTAAAATGTCTAAGCGTTCTTTCATTTATCCTGAGGTCTTCCTTTCTAATCTGAATGCATGTCACATCCGGCCGGACGGTTCCATGACCCAGGGCATCCGCCAGCAGATTATCTTCACGGCAGATACTCCGCCACAATCTTCTTAAATATCGACTCCGCGTCGATGCAGGCCTCTTTTTTCAGGACGTCCACACTGCCATGCTCGATATAATCGTCCGGAAGTGTGATCTGCATCACGCGCAGATCTGCCTGCGTCTCGTTGTAGTACTCCAGCACCTTTTCGCCGAAACCGCCGGATCTGACATTCTCTTCCATCGTCACGATCAGGCTGTGATCCTTAGCCAGATAGGCAAGCATGTCTTCATCTACGGGCTTGGCAAAGCGCGCGTTTACGATGGTGCAGCCATATCCGAGTGTTTTCAGGAGCGCCCGCACCTCGATCGCTGTCTTTACCATGCTCCCGATCGCGACCAGCGCCAGAGAGCATTCGTCATAAAGGATCTCGCTCTTGCCGTATACGATGGGGTCGCGGAATTCCTTCAGGCCGTCATAAGCCTCCCCTCTCGAATAACGAAGGGCGATCGGTCCGTCGTAAGCGATTGCGTATTTCAGCATATCCGCGAGCTCCCATTTATTCTTCGGCGCCATCACGCACATATTGGGAATCTCCGTGAGATAGGAAAGGTCGAAAATTCCCTGGTGCGTCTCCCCGTCGCTGCCGACCAGTCCGGCGCGGTCAATCGCGAATACGACCGGCAGGTTCTGGATGCAGACGTCGTGGATGATCTGGTCATAGGCACGCTGCAAAAAGGAAGAATATACCGCTACCACAGGCTTCATGCCGCCTGCCGCCAGTCCCGCCGCAAAGGTCACCGCATGCGCCTCAGCGATTCCGACATCAAAAAACCGGTCCCGGTACATGTTGCGGAACCGCTTCAGTCCGGTCCCGTCCGGCATGGCAGCCGTCACCGCCACCAGGCGCGGCTCCCGCGCACCCATTTTGCACATTACGGTAGAAAAAACATCCGTATAAGCCGCCTTTTTCTTTCTGTTCTTCGGAAGTCCGGTCTCTGTATCGAAAGGCTCCGCCCCGTGGAAACGCGCCGGCATCCGCTCGGCCGGTTCATAGCCTTTTCCTTTTTTCGTCACCACATGCACGATCACTGCGCCCTTTACACGCTTTGCGTCCTCCAGCACGCGCTGCATCTGCGCCATGTTGTAGCCGTCTACCGGTCCTAAATAGGTCAGGCCCATTTCCTCAAAAAACATTCCTGGCACGACCAGCTGCTTGATGCTCTGCTTGGTCCTGCGGATGCCGCGCACCAGCGGGTCGCCGTATACCGGGATTTTATTCAGCCTGTTTTCCAGATCGGATTTAAAATTCTTGTAGGATTCAGCCGTGCGGATGTTGCCCAGATAGGTGGAGATCCCGCCGACATTCTCCGAAATGGACATGTTATTGTCATTCAATATGATAATAAAGTTCGTTTTCAGCTGTGCCGCATTGTTGAGAGCCTCGTAAGCCATGCCTCCGGTGAGCGCGCCGTCGCCGATCACCGAGACGACCGTATAATCCTCCCCCGCAATGTCCCGCGCACAGACATACCCGAGTCCGGCAGAGACTGACGTCGAGCTGTGTCCGGTATCAAATGCGTCGCAGCTGCTCTCCGCACGCTTTGGGAATCCGCTCATACCTCCGTATTTGCGCAGAGAATCAAATCCGTCCTTACGCCCGGTCAGGATCTTATGTGTATAGGACTGATGCCCGACATCCCAGATCAGCTTGTCCTTCGGCAGATCCAGGGAAAGGTGGAGCGCCATCGTCAGCTCCACCACGCCTAAATTGGAAGCCAGATGCCCCCCTGTCTCGCTGATTTTCTGAATCAGGAATTCGCGGATTTCCTGCGCCAGCACCGGTAAGTCTTTCCGATCCAGCTTTTTGATATCGTTTGCTTCCTTAATCTGCTCCAGAAAAATAAGCGCCGCCTCCTTTGTTAAACTCATGATATGATACCACGGATTGCTCCGTGCTTCGCACTCTTGCCCTTGTATCATTACATAGTTCTGTTTATCAAGTGCAATATCAGCTCATCCAGAAACTCGTTTTCATATGGCAGGCCGCCAAGCAGCCGCACCGCTTCTTTCGAGTAGCGTTCGACCTCTTCCCGGGCTGCATCCAGACCATGCACCGTCACCCAGGTGGTCTTCCGGTTCTTCTCGTCGCTGTTGATGGGCTTGCCAAGCTCCTCTTCCTGACCGGTCACATCGAGGATGTCGTCCTGAATCTGAAATGCCATCCCGACGCACCGCGCCGCCTGTTCAATCTGCTCCGTCTCTTCATCAGAAGCGCCCGCGAGCACCGCGCCAATCATCATGGAGGCCTCGATCAGGGCTCCGGTCTTCAGGCCGTAGATAAAGGAAAGCTGTTCATCCGTCAATGATTTCCCGGCATACTCTACGTCCACCGACTGTCCGCCAAGCATTCCATAGCTTCCGGTCTTTCGTGTCAGGATCTCCAGCGCACGCGGAACATTCGGATCGCCCGGTGCTTCCGCAAACGCTTTCACCGCCGTCTCATATGCCAGATTCAGAAGCGCGTCTCCGGCGAGAATGGCCATCGCCTCCCCATAGACCGCATGCGTCGTCTTTTTTCCGCGGCGATATTCGTCGTTATCCAGCGCCGGCAGGTCGTCGTGGATCAGGGAATGCGTGTGGATCATTTCTATTGCCGCCATGAACGGCCGGATCGCGTTCGAAGTGCCCCCGAACATCACAAAGGTCTGCTGCATCAGAAGCGGACGCAGCTTTTTGCCGCCGACCAGCATGCTGTAGTCCACCGCGTCCAGAAGCGTGCACTGAAATCCTTCCACCTCAGGCAGGTACCCCCGGATCACACTGTTATTCTCCGCCACGCGTTTTTTCATCTGCTCGTCAAAATTCGTCAAATCCACCATCTCCTGTCATCACCAGAATCTTCTTTTCTACGGTATCGATTCTCTCATTGCACCGGCGGATCAGCTCCACTCCCTGCTGATACAGGGTAAATGCCTCTTCCAGCGGAATCTCCCGGTCTTCCAGACGTTCCAGAAGAGTGTCCAGCTTTTCAAAGGACTCCTCGAGAGAAAGCTCTGCTTCCGACCCCTGCGCAGGGTTCTCCTGCCCGGACGCCAGCTCTGACGCTGTTGTTGATATAAGAGCATCTTTTTTGCGCTCGTCCATCCTGTTGTCCGCCTTTCTTTAAAACTGAATCTGCATCCGACCTTTTCCTGTTTTTTCCAGAATTCTTCTGCAGGTCTCTGCTGTCTTTTACCTGGTTTTTCTGGTTCTAAAACACGTTTTTCTGCGTATCACTACTGCGTTTTGAAAGTCACGCTCCCGGTCACTTCCGCCTCAATGCAGCCATCCGACACATAGATGTGCATCGCGTCTCCTTTAGCGGCCTGACCGGTCGAATAAACGCGTGCCCCGGCCGCATCCGTCACGCAGGCATAGCCCTGTGTGAGCTTTTCCAGAGGTGAAACACTTTTCAGCTTCTGCGCATAAAGCGCCATCTGCTGCTTTCGTATCTCCAGAAGCCGCCGCATATCGTCTGTCAGATTTTCTTCCAGATCCGCCAGATGCTGCCGCTGCTCCCGCACACGCTGCTGCGGAGAAGCGTAGCGCATGCGCAGCTGATAACGCTCCAGCTTCATCCGTTCCAGGGAAATCCGGCTATTCATCAGTCGATCAAACGATGTCTTTTGGGTATGCAGCTGCTCCAGAACCGCCTCGACATCCGGCACTGCAAGCTCCGCTGCCGCGGACGGGGTCGGCGCGCGCAGATCCGCCACAAAATCCGCGATCGTCGTATCCGTCTCATGCCCGACCGCCGAGATGACCGGCGTCCGGCACTCAAAAATCGCCCGCGCGACAATTTCCTCATTAAACGCCCACAGATCCTCGATCGAGCCGCCGCCGCGTCCGACGATGATCACGTCAAGTCCCAGTGCGTCCAGCGCATACAATCCCGCCGCCACACTCTCGGCCGCCCCATCCCCCTGCACCTTTGCCGGATAGAGGGTAATCTGTATCCCGGGGCTGCGGCGCTTCGAAACATTGATGATGTCGCGCACAGCCGCTCCGGTCGGAGCCGTCACCACCCCCAGCCTTCTCACAAAAGAAGGGATTGGCTGCTTATATTCGGGCGCAAACATCCCCATCTCTTCGAGTTCCTGCTTCAGAGCCAGATATCTCTCATACAGAAGTCCGGCTCCGTCCTTCCGGATGCGCGTCGCATAGAGCTGATATTTGCCATCCCGCTCATAGACACTGACGCTTCCGTCCGCCACAATCTGCATTCCGTCACATAGCCGAAAAGCCAGTCCCGTTCTGGCACTGGCAAACATCACGCAGGCAAGCGTCCCTGATTCATCCTTCAGTGAAAAATAAATATGCCCGGACGAATGGTACTTGCAGTTGGACACCTCCCCGGACACACTGACGCGGTTCAGCACAAAATCCTGCGTAAACATATTTTTGATATAGCTGTTGATCTGGCCGACCGAATAAACCTTTCGCTGCATTCTTCTCCCTTAAATAAAAGCTGCCGGGTTATCGAGGAGCGTTTCTTCAATCTGCCCTGCAGATCATGCCAGTTTTGCCAGAACTCCGTTGACAAAAGCCGGTGCATCGTCCCCGCCGTACTTTCTGGCGAGCTCCACCGCCTCGTTGATCGCTACTTTCACGGGAACCGTCTCATCATACAGCATCTCGTAGACTGCCAGCCGCAGGACCGCCAGTTCGGCTTTTCCCATGCGCTCTGTCTTCCAGCCCTGCGCCACCTCATTGATCTTCGCGTCAATCTCGTGAACCCGGTCCTTCACCTGGTTGAACCGATCCGTGATCTCCTGACGTTCTTCCTCGCTGAATTTTGAAAATCCGCTCTCCTCATCCGGAAGAACCGCCTCTTCAAAAAAGCTCTCTACCTGATCCGGCAGCTCGGTCATGCTGTGAAAGTCCCCGCAAAACACAAGCTTAAATACATTCTCTCTGATCTCACTTCTTTTCATTCCTCTTAGCGTCCCTCGCCCTACTCATTCTCTTCCATCTGAACATTGACAATCTTGACATTGACCTCAGCCACGTTAAGTCCCGTCATGGTCTCGATCGCCGTCTTGACCTTTTCCTGCACCTGTGCGCTGGTATCCGGCACATTGTAGCCGTAACGGATGTTGATCGCCAGCGCTGCCTTCACAGTCTTATTCTCATCCACCGTGATCCGGACGCCCTTCGACAGGCTCTTCATACTGAGCTTATTGATCAGGTCGCGCGTCACATTGCCCGCCATGGAAGCGACACCTTCCACCTCGGAAGCGGCAAGCCCCGCGATCATCGCCACCACCTCGTCCGCGATGCTCACCTCGCCGAACGTTTCGTCATTATCCAGTTTATAAGTGTGAACCTCTGCATTTTCCATAGGGTACCTCCATTCATAATAATCTGATTTCGTAACTGTTCAGTACCTTCACAGTTACGGAATTTTCCTGCTTCTGTAAAACCATACTCATCTTTCATACTTTCAGCTCAGCAAAGTCTATCTGCAAATCTCCGTCGTAAATTCCGACCGGTATCACATCTGACATGGAATAGCTGCCGCCACCCTCGCCCTTAAAATCATAAACGGTGACGGAATCCTTCTCCGGGTCAACAATCCAATACTCCAGAACGCCTGCATTACGGTATTTAAACATCTTCTTAATATAATCCATAGAGCGGCTGGAAGGTGAAACAACCTCAATAATCCAATCCGGCGCTCCGTGACATCCTTTATCATCCAGCTTAGAGGAATCACAAACAACAGTGATATCCGGTTCAAAATAGTTGTAATCGTCCTGATTCAGGAATACCGCAAAAGGGGCGGGAAAGACTTCACATTTTTCTTTGTGTTCCGCAATATAATTGCCTACTGTGCGATCGAGATAATGCACAACCCTCTGATGCTGCGTTGACGGCGTTGACATATCATACATAACGCCATCTATCAGTTCTGCTCTCTCTCCATCCGGCAGGGCATAAATATTATCTACAGTATACAGTTGTTCTTTCAATAATGGTTGTAACACCCCCATTTCCCATATATCGCCAGTATAGCATAAACAGGCAGCGGCTGCCACACTTTATTTCAATTTTGCACGGTCTTCGAGGATGCTTTTGGCACGGCAGGTCTCCGCTCCGCTTCGGTCGTCGCTAAACGGACGTCCACTGGACGTCCAGCGACGCTAACGCCCAAACTCCGCGAGCCTCAGCCCTTCGTTGCGCTCCAGCACCATGCCGACCGACCAGCTGTTGACAAACAGCAGCAGCGGGCGGCCCTTGAGATCGCGGATCTTCTTCATATCCGAGGTGCCGACCAGATGCTCGAGATCGATCTCCTCGTTCTCGATCCAGCGGATGTACTCGTAAGGCAGCATGTCGAGCCGGATCTCCACATTGTACTCATTTTCCAGACGGTATTTCAGAACGTCAAACTGCAGGACGCCGACCACGCCGACGATGATCTCCTCCATACCGGTATTAAACTCCTGAAAAATCTGGATCGCGCCCTCCTGAGCGATCTGAGTGATGCCCTTGACGAACTGCTTGCGCTTCATCGTATCCATCTGGCGCACGCGTGCGAAATGCTCCGGCGCGAAAGTCGGAATGCCCTCGTAGGCAAACTTTTTGCCCGGCATACAGATCGTATCGCCGATGGAAAAAATGCCCGGATCAAAGACGCCGATGATATCCCCGGCATAAGCCTCCTGTACGACGTGGCGCTCCTGCGCCATCATCTGCTGCGGCTGGGAAAGGCGTTGTGTGCGATCCCCCTGCACATGGTAGACCTCCATGCCCGCATCAAACCGACCGGAGCAGATGCGCATGAACGCAACGCGGTCGCGGTGCGCGTGGTTCATATTCGCCTGAATTTTAAAGACGAACGCGGAAAAATCCTCTGTCATCGGGTCAATGATGCCGCAGTCCGCTTTTCGCGGAAGCGGCGGCGTCGTCATTTTCAGAAAATGCTGCAAAAAGACCTCGACGCCAAAATTTGTCAGGGTGGAGCCGAAAAACACAGGCGAAAGCTCGCCCGCGCTGACCTTTTCCTGCTCAAACTCCGCGGAAGCGCCGTCCAGCAGCTCAATCTCTTCCAGCAGCTGCTCCTTGTTCTCCGTGCCGATGAACTCCTCCAGCTCGGGCGAGTCCACGTCGATCCGGGTCTCAACGCCCATCTTTGTGCCTTTTTGCGTGTCCGTGAACGTCAGCACCTGACGGCTCTCGCGCTCATACACGCCCTTGAAATTCTTGCCGGAGCCGATCGGCCAGTTGATCGGGCAGGTCGCAATGCCAAGCTCCTTTTCAATCTCATCCAACAGTTCGAACGTATCGTTCGCGTCGCGGTCGAGCTTATTAATAAACGTAAAAATCGGAATGTGCCGCATCACGCAGACTTTAAACAGCTTCCTTGTCTGCGCCTCCACGCCTTTGGATGCGTCGATGACCATCACCGCCGAATCCGCTGCCATCAGCGTACGGTACGTATCCTCCGAGAAGTCCTGATGCCCCGGCGTATCAAGAATGTTGATGCAGTAGCCGCCGTAGTTGAACTGCAGCACCGACGAGGTCACCGAGATTCCTCTCTCTTTTTCTATCTCCATCCAGTCGGAGACTGCGTGGCGCATGGTCGCTTTTCCCTTTACCGAACCAGCCAGATTGATTGCCCCGCCGTAGAGAAGAAACTTCTCCGTCAGGGTCGTCTTGCCCGCATCCGGGTGGGAAATAATGGCGAACGTGCGCCGTTTTGTTATTTCCTGTCCTGCATCGCTCTTTGATGCAGGACGCAGGCCACGCCCCCGCGCCTCGGCGCGGTTTTCCATGGCGTGGCTCTCCATTTCATCTGTAATTGTACTCAAAATAAATCCTCCTCGACTTTTCTTATCTTTCACGGGTCGTAACTGTTAGTATCTTCACAGTTACCATATATTTACAACGTCACGCAAAAGTCAAAGAGCATCACGTTGGAATTTCCGTCATGATCTCGAGTTGGAATCCATCCCACATATTTGCGGAAACATTCCAGTCCCGCAGGTCGGTCACGACCTTGTGGTAGAGCGCCTGCCCGCCGCGGACAATATCGTAAGTCCGCGCGTCGCTTCGCGCCTCCAGATGGCGGCCGAAGCTGCAGTTCTCGACATCCTCCGGTCCGAAATCGTCCACACTGCCTTCCGGCCAGAAGATATACAGCCGCGGAAAATACGCCGCGTCAAAGGTCATGTTGTCTGCCGGAGTAAAAATGTTCTTTTTCTGAAGATGCTCCAACAGCTTTTTCCCGACCTCCTCATAACAGGTCAGTACATGCGCGTAACGGCAGACGGTGCGGGTAAAATCCGATACCCGGAACTGACCGAGCCAGTCCTCATCCATCATGCCGTCCTCGTCCTCCTCGGAAATAATGATAACGATCGGGAAATTCCGACTGCGGTCCTGCAGCGCCGTTTCAAGCTGGGGCAGGCCCTCCTCGCGGATGATCCGCCTGCGGTTCGAGCAGGGCAGGCTGTTGAAAATGCCGATCGTATCCACAATCGTTTTATAATAACCGGGATAGCTGAAAAATATTCCCGCGCCGTCCTTCTCCGGACGGTCGTCTTTCTTTGCCTCGGCATAACCATTCGAGACGCACAGCCAGACCTTACCGGCATCATTTATCGTAAGGCTTGCCTCTGAATACCAGATACGGCCGGCCACCTCCGGATCCATATGCCGCACATGCATATTCATCCGGCTCTTTTCATAGTCCAGATTCACCGCCACATGGTACGCCAGAATATCCGCGTGATAGGTCGTCGGCTGTGCCGGCATATCCTTAAACAGCTGGCCGTATTTCTTCACGATCCAGTCGTAGATCTGCTGCGCACAGGCACGGAAGATCTCCTTTGCTGTCGGGACTTCCGCACCTGTTCCTTTCATGCGGCTGCCGTCCACTTCCGTACACATCTGAAACGCAGTCTGCCTCGTGAGCGTCCGAAGCTCGTAGTGGCGGGATTCCGCAAGGCTTTCTTCCCGGCCGTCGTTATAGACGTCGTGCTTGCGGAAAATCGTCGTCAGGCGGCTGTCGTGAAACACACCGTCATTGAGGAGCGCAATGATCGTATTGACGTTGATCGGCACGCGGCGGCTGCGCTTTAAAAGCTGGTCGACCAGCACGACGCGCGGGGTCTTATAGATCGCCTTGGCCAGATTCTCCACATTCTCCAGGTCTTTGTTCAGCAGCTCCTCCAGCTCCGGGTACAGCGAAACGTCGCTCATCTTGACCCGGAAATGGCTCTTGATCATATCGCTCCAGCGCCCGGCCTTGTACAGAGTATGGCCCAGATCTTCAAACAGCGTCACCATCGACTTGTCGCAGAGCTCCAGCGTCGCCAGAATACTGTTCAGGTAGCGGGAAAAGCCCGGATAGCTGTTCCAGAGCTCCTCGCCCTTATAGCGCATGTCATGCTCGATCTCATGCCAGCCCTCAAAAAACATCGTCTTGATCTGAATCTCAAACGTATCGTCGATGCACATCTCCCAGGTGTCCGCCGAAATCTCATCCTTTAAATATTCCGGCAGCCGGAACACGCCGTTCAGCTTGGTCGGCTTGAACTCATCATCGCTGCGCTCCGATGTCGACCATTCCAGCACCTCAAAGGTCTGCTCCATCACATGACGGCAGATCTCCACATCGTCGTCAAAGTAAAGATTGATCCGCACGCCGACCAGATCCTGCAGCTTGTGCTCCCCGCCATAGGCTTTCTGTTCAAACTTGCGCGCCATGGACGCCGCCGTCTTGACACGGGAAAACACACGAAAATACAGACCGCACTGCTCCATCCGGTCCGTAATGATTCTTTTAAGATCAGACTCTACCATCGGGGAAATCTTCACCCGTTCCGAGAGTTCTTCTTTTGTATAAATCGTTCTTTTTATTTCATTCATTGCTCAAACACCACCCAATATTCGCCATGCACACAGGCCGTTACAGGTCACATTCTGGCCAGATTTACGTTATTTTTGTCTCTACAGGTCTGACTTGTAACCACAAACACATTCTTCGCCCGGGCACACCTTTTCTATCATACCGAAAAAGAGCACGGAAGTCAATCTGAAACATGTAAAATCCTGCTGCGGCAGCGGAAATAATTCCCCGCGCAGAGAAGCAAAACAGCCCTGCGATCCAGAGCAAAAAGTTCTTGAAATCCAGCCCGATATAGAGTATGATAGGTCAGATTGTAACATATATCTGTTTTCAGACATACGACACAGTTCCCGGATTCTCTTCAAAATTCGGGACAGATTTTAAAGGAGGATCCCATGAAACATCTGATGAGCCCGCTGGATTTGTCCGTGGAAGAGCTTGACCGGCTTCTCGATCTTGCCAATGACATTGAAGCCCACCCTTCCCGATACGCCCATTCCTGTGAAGGCAAAAAGTTAGCGACTTTATTTTATGAGCCAAGTACAAGAACCCGTTTAAGCTTCGAAGCAGCAATGTTGAATTTAGGCGGCAGCGTACTTGGTTTTTCTTCGGCCGATTCCAGCTCCGCCGCCAAGGGGGAGAGCGTATCCGACACCATCCGCGTGATCTCCTGCTATGCGGACATCTGCGCGATGCGCCATCCGAAAGAAGGTGCTCCGCTTGTAGCTTCCATGAAATCATCCATCCCGATCATCAACGCCGGAGACGGCGGCCACCAGCATCCGACGCAGACCCTGACTGATCTGCTGACCATCCGTTCCTTAAAAGGGCGGCTTGACAATTTCACCATCGGTCTCTGCGGCGACCTGAAATTCGGCCGCACGGTCCACTCCCTGATCCAGGCACTCATCCGCTACCCGAACATCCGCTTCGTCCTGATCTCCCCGGAGGAGCTGCGTCTGCCGGACAACATCCGCGACGGTGTTCTGAAAAAGAACCATCAGGATTTTCGCGAAGAAGTCCGTCTGGAAGACGCGATTCCGCAGCTTGATCTGCTCTATATGACCCGCGTCCAGAGAGAACGTTTCTTCAACGAGGAAGATTACATCCGCATGAAGGATTTCTATATTCTCGACAAGGAAAAAATGAAGCTTGCCAAAGAGGACATGCTGGTGCTGCACCCGCTGCCGCGTGTCAATGAGATCTCCGTCGAGGTCGACGACGACCCGCGTGCCGTCTACTTTAAACAGGCACAGTACGGCGTATATGTCCGCATGGCCCTGATTCTCACATTACTGGAGGTGGAAGGATGTTAAACGTAGGAAGACTGAACGAAGGCGTCGTGCTCGATCATATCGAGGCCGGCAAAAGCATGGATCTCTACCGTTACCTGAAGCTCGACCGCATGGACTGTTGCGTCGCGATCATCAAGAACGCGCACAGCAATAAAATGGGCAAAAAAGACATCATCAAGGTCGAATGCCCGATCGATGAGCTCGACCTCAACGTACTCGGCTACATCGACCACACCATCACCGTCAACATCATCCGCGACGGTGAGATCGTTGAGAAAAGACAGCTGGAGCTGCCGCAGCGTCTGGTCAACATCATCAAATGCCGGAACCCGCGCTGCATTACTTCCATCGAGCAGGAGCTGGATCACATCTTCTACCTCGCCGATCCGGAGGAAGAGATCTACCGCTGCCTGTACTGCGAGGAAAAATACCGGACGTCACGCAAGAAGCGGAGCTGACTGCATCACATCATATATCTGACATGAACGGAAAGCCCCGCACAATGGCGGGGCCTGCCTTGATCAATTGAATCCCACAAGCTTTTGCGCAGCCTTATATCCCCAGACGGATATTTTCCTGCCGGCTTTGCCCGGCAGGTTCATCCCGACGCCGAGAATGCCATGTCGAAGCGTGCGGTACACATCCGGATCTTTTTCATTTAAATACCCCCAGATGGCCTCTTTTTTCGCCAGTGCTTCCTCCGTGCCGGATAAGATCAGCATGATCGAGGTCACCGTCATGATCTTGGACAGGTAATTCAGCATATAATCTTTCAGTTCTGCCGGCTTCGTCGTAAAATCCTCCGCCGCCATGACGTCGATCATGATCTGATTGACCAGAATCTGCTGGTCAATCCGCCCGATCATCACCTTCTCATTGACCGACTGATCCTCGCGCCCGATAAAATAGTGGTAAAGATTCACATCCATATAATACAGCTTTTTCACATGCGGCAGCGGCTGGAACGCGAAAATGTTGTCCACATAAAACGTATGCTTCGGAAGCTCCGTACCGCAGTCCCGCAGCATCTGCGTGCGATAGAAAATGTTGTGCATGAGAATATACTGCGTCATGGGCATATGTTTCATATCGCTCCACTCAAAGATCTCCTCACACGGGAACACCTTCATAAAACGCATCAGTCTCTTGTGCTTCGCCCCGACCTTGTCATAGACAAAATTTGCGAGCAGCATATCCACGCCGCCCTTTTCCTCCAGCTCCTGCATGGCCTGCACGATTTTTTTCAAGCCCTTTGTGTTCACCCAGTCATCGCTGTCCACGACCTTGTAATACACACCAGCGGCATTACGCAGTCCGGCATTCACTGCCTCGCCGTGTCCGCCGTTCTCCTGGTGCACCGCACGGATGATACCCGGATAGCGAGCCGCGTACTCATCCGCGATCTCTCCCGTCCGGTCCTTTGTCGAGCCGTCGTCGACGATCAGGATCTCCACCGCATCCCCCACCGGAAGGATGGACCTGATGCATTTCTCCATATATTCTTCAGAATTGTAGCACGGAATGGCTACGGTCAAAATTTTCTTCATTATAGACTCCCTCGTACCTTTATACCACATTTTCCCAGTTGTCATAAGCATAGCTGTGTTCGTACATATATTCCGGTGCACAGTCAATTTCTTCATTCATCCATGTGACAACACCATGTACGATTTTAAAATTCCGAAATATACGTTCCTCATCAAGTGGAAGAAAAACTTCGCCCTTTAATGTTTCCGCATCAAAAACGCGCTTTTCACCAGATGAAAATGTAAGTAACAGCATTTTCCTCCCAGTTACTTTGGCGTCTTTAATTTTTACAAGTTTTTCAGAAGTCCCGGCATATAAAATTCCATTCACTTCAAACATACCCTTTTTACCCTCGTATCTTCATTTTTCTATAAAGGATTGATATTCCATAAAATCTACTTATTTCAGGCATAACACTCACCCTTCTCTTTTTCAGTCGAAACAGAATCTGTCAGGCTACCCGTTAATGAACCTTTGATATACCGCAAACGCACTCGGAATCGAATAAACGCGCTGAATCGCCTCGGGTTCTATAAAAAATGTATCACATTTATCCTGATCCAAAGTCTTTATCGGTTCCTCACGGTCTTCCACCTGCACAAGATACCCGATCATATGCCACTCCACATGGCTGAATATATGCTTTGCCTCCGGCAGCGGGCGGATCCGGATCGGGGAAAACCCGATCTCGGAGACACGCAGGAGCGCTTCCTCCCGTGTCAGGTATCCCTCCCAGTTCGGAAGCTCATACAGACCGGCCAGAAGACCGTGCGGCGACCGACGGCGCAAAGCAGTATGCTCACTGTCACGAATCACGAGAACCGTGCGCTCTTCGATGCGGCGCGGCTTCTTTTTTGCCTTTACCGGATACTCCGTCTGACGCCCATCGCAGGCAGCCCGGCACAGAAGCCGGACCGGACAGCGTTCACAGGCAGGAAATCCGTTTGGCACGCAGATAAGTGCCCCAAGCTCCATCAGGGACTGATTAAATGTTCCCGGTAAATTCTTCGATCCCCACAGGCTTTGTGTTGTTCGGCTCTGTGTTGTTCTAAGCTGCGAATATCCCTGCACATCCGATTGATTCCGCGAATTGCACGGCATCACCGCCTTCAGTGCTTCCTCCGCGTCCTTTTTTACAGACTGTTTCGAGATATCCTCCTCATTTTCCACAATGCGGCTTAAGACCCGCAGCACGTTGCCGTCCACAGCGGGTACTGCCTGTCCATACGCGATGGAAGCAATCGCCCCCGCCGTGTAGCTGCCGATACCCGGAAGCTTCACCAGCTTCTCAAACTCCTCCGGCAGCCTGCCGTCATACTCTGTCATGACCACACGCGCCGCCTTTTGCATATTCCGGACCCGGCTGTAATAGCCAAGTCCTTCCCACAGCTTTAACAGCCGATCCTCCGGACATTCCGCCAGAGTACGGATATCCGGCAGTGCTTCCATAAAACGCGCGTAATACGGCTTTACCGCTTCCACACGGGTCTGCTGCAGCATGATCTCCGATACCCAGACCGCGTAGGCACGGTCCGGCAGATGCCCTCCACTGGCCCCATTGATACAGGGAAGTCCCCCACCGTCGCCATCTGTACAGGGATGCTCCCGCCATGGGAGCACCCGGGCATTCTCATCAAACCATCTCATCAGAGGCTGCCGTATCTGTTTTAATAATTCTGTGTTTTTTTGAAATACTCCGTCTCTGTCGTTTGCCATGGTAAACAGTGTAACACCTTTTGCCGGAAAACGAAAGAGATATTTTTATGCTTCAGCAGTGATAAATGTCGAATATCCCGCTCTGCGCAGCGCCGCCTCCATTTTCACCGCATTGTCAAGCTGCGCGAATGCGCCCACCTGCACCTTGTACAAGCCGTCGTCATAGAGAAGGAACGCCGGATAATTCTGCTGCTGCAGCCGGTAAAGCAGGTCTTCTGCATACGAGCGGTTCCGGTAAGCCCCTGTCTGTACACGGTAGAGCTTCGCGGTATTGCCGCCATTTACGCCGGAGCTGCCATTTCCTGTGCCGGTGTTTTCACCTGCACCGCTGTCATTTGCACCGGAGTCATAGTCTCCTCCCGGATATCCGCCCGATTCCAGTGTACTTAAAATTCCGCCGGCGATAGCCTCGGCAATCGCCGCAAACTGCCCGTCGAACAGCTGATTATCCGCGTCCGTATTCAGAAAGCCGACCTCAACAAGCACGGCCGGCATCTGTGTTCGTTTCAGAACAATCAGATCCGGCCGTTCTTTCACACCCAGGTCACGAAATCCAACCTCTGCAAGCTCCTCATTGATTGCCTCCGCCAACGCGACCTTTTCTCCCGACAGATCATAGACGAGAGACTCCACACCCGAATACTGATTCGCTTCCGGACTGGAATTCCGATGAAACGAGACGAAAAAGTCTCCGCCCTCCGCATTCGCGATCTGCGCTTTCTGAAGAGGAGTGTCATACACATCCTCCGTGCGGGTATACACTACCTCAACGCCATTGTCTTCCAGAATTTCACCCACAGCCAGTGTCAGCCGCAGAGTGTCATCCTTCTCCTGTCTTCCCTCATGCACCGCGCCGGGCTCGACACCGCCGTGTCCGGCATCCAAAACCACTTTTGCCATCCCATACTCCCATGGTATTCTTTTATTCATGGATAATATATGAAGATACGTGCAAAATAGTTCATAACGGGCAAGACTCACTCACACCACATATTTCCCATACCTTCCGGCATCGCTCTTTTTACAGCAAAGCTTCAGGAATGCACCGTCCGCCCCATACTCCAGAGAATGGACGACTGCGTGTTCTTTTAAATAAGCGACCGCACCGCCGTCTGTGTAGGGGATGAGCATCTCGCAGTCCACATAATCCGCAAACAGCTTTTCACGGATGAGCCCAAGCAGTTCGTCCAGGCCAATCTGCTTTTTCGCCGACAGGAAAATTTTATCTCCAACGATCTTCGGAAGCTCACTCTCCTCCATCACCAGGTCGGCTTTGTTCATTATAAAAAGACACGGTATCTTTTCCGCACCCAGCTCACGAAGAGTGTCTTCGGTCACCCGCATCTGCTCCCGATGGTGCGGATCGGAATAATCGACCACCTGCAAAAGCAGGTCAGCGCCACAGGCTTCCGCTAATGTGGAGCGAAATGCCTTGATCAGCGTATGCGGCAGCCGATCGATAAAACCTACAGTATCGGAGAGCAGAAAGTCACGGTTGTCTCCCGGGGAGATACGGCGCACGGTAGTATCAAGTGTGGCAAAGAGCATGTCCTTTTCGAGGACTTTCTTCTCTTCCACGCTTTTTCGTGCCTGACCGGAGCGGGTGTTTTCAGCGGAATTCCTGCCCACCCCGGAAATGTCCGCACCGGTATCCTCAGAATAACAGAAATCCAGCATCGAATTTAATAAGGTAGATTTTCCCGCATTCGTATAGCCGACGAGAGCCACGGAAGGTATCTCGCTTTTCTCCCGCTGCTGCCTCTGAGTCGCGCGATCCTGCTCGATGGCTTCCAGATCCCGGCGCAGCTCGCTGATGCGTTTTTCAATCTTCCGGCGGTCCAGCTCCAGCTTCTGTTCACCGGCGCCGCGGTTCGCAAGGCCGCCGCCCGCACCGGAGCCTCCTCCCGCACCGGCACCGCCGCCCTGTCTGGAAAGTGCCTCTCTCATGCCGACCAGACGCGGCAGCATATACTGAAGATTCGCACTCTCTACCTGCAGCTTCGCCTCTTTGGTACGCGCCCGTTTTTCGAAAATCTGCAGGATCAGGTTGGTCCGGTCCATCACGGGCAGATCCAGTTCCTTCTGGAGATTCCGCTGCTGGGACGGCTTTAAGGAATTGTCCACAACGACGCAGTCCGCCTCCGCCATCTCAGCCGTCAGCCGGATCTCTTCGACCTTGCCGGACCCGACATAAAGCGCCGCGTTCGTCCGCGGCAGCTTCTGCGTCACGATTGCGGCCGTCTCCATCCCGCAGGCCTCGGCCAGCCCCTTTAATTCTTCCATATGATAGTCAAAATTTAAGTCGCCGTCGAGTTCGACGCCGACCAATATTGCTTTTCTCATCTATTCTCTCCATTTACATTTATGGTTTTTTCTTAAATATTTATGTGGACTTATTTTAATCTATGTGATATTCTGTATTTGTCGTCGACTCATTCCCAAGGGAAGGAGGTGATGCCATATGGCGGGCTTTATTGCCGCATTCCTTAGCTGCGGTTATCATATGACATTACGTTTGCAATGTCAACCCCTAATCCGCCTAATTTTTTTCGAATATGGGCCATTTATGATAATGTCCTTATATACCACAAGAGAAAATGTCCC
>JAJQIL010000016.1:0-22216 GCA_021199235.1 Lachnospiraceae bacterium
TTGGGACATTTTCTCTTGTGGTATATAAGGACATTATCATAAATGGCCCATATAAACTTTATGGCAAATTCAATTGCCCTTGTGATATCCGGTTTTCTGTGCTAGAATACGCGTAACTGTTTTGTTATGAAATTTGTGATTATGGCTGCTGAGGTGTGTAATTATGGAAATTCAGCTGTGGCGCGAGATCTTAAGCCCGTATGATCTGGCTGTAAAAGAGCTTGTTGTAAAGTTTGAGCATCTGATTTATGAGTATCGGAATCAGGGCCGGTATTCTCCGATTGAAGAGGTAACGGGTCGGGTAAAGTCCGTCGCCAGTATTCTGGATAAAGTCCAGAAAAAACACATCACAACGGAGGAACTGGAAGAGCGGATCACGGATATTGCCGGGGTGCGGATCATCTGCCAGTTTGTGGAAGATATTCAGAAAGTGGTGGAGATCATCCGGGCAAGGACAGACATGGAGATTGTCAGCGAGCGGGATTATGTCAACCACAAAAAAGACAGCGGCTACCGGAGCTATCATATTATTGTACGTTATGAAGTACAGACGGCAAAGGGAAGCCGGAAAATCAATGTTGAGATTCAGATCCGTACGCTTGCCATGAATTTCTGGTCGACAATTGAGCATTCTCTGCAGTATAAATACAAGAAAAATATTCCGGCGCATGTGAGTGAGAAGCTGTCCAACGTGGCGAACGCGATCATATTGCTTGACAGCGAGATGTCTTCTGTGCGCAGCGAGATCATGGATGCCCAGATTTCCTCACAGATGCAGGCCGGACTGGTCTCTGACATTCTGAATAATATCCAGAATCTGTATCGGGTAACAACAAAGCGTGAAGTGCAGAAGATTCAGGATGAGTTTTACCGGATCTATGAACTGGATGATATCGATCAGCTGCGGCGCTTTGCAAGAGAGCTGGATGTAATTGTGGAAGGGTATCGCGCGCAGACGGTAGAAGTGACGAGAAAGGATCTGTATTAAATGAGTTCTTTGAGAGAACGGCTGCCGCGGGACTTTGTCTTCCGTATGAAAGAACAGCTTGGAGAAGAGACAGATGACTTTCTTGCCTGTTATGACAAAAAAGCAAATGCGGGAATCCGCATCAACACAGGCAGGCTTTCTGTTGAAGATGCTGCGGCAGGGCTTCCTTTTACAGATAAGGATGTCCCCTGGCTGAATAACGGTTTTTATCTGAACAGGGATGCTGAAGCGTCCCGGCATCCGTATTATTATGCGGGACTGTATTACATACAGGAACCGAGTGCGATGCTGCCGGCCAGCCGGCTGCCCATTGAACCGGGAGATATGGTACTTGATCTCTGTGCTGCTCCCGGAGGCAAGGCCACCGAACTGGCATCCAGACTAAATGGGACAGGACTCCTGGTCGCAAATGACGTCAGTGCGAGCCGTGCGAAGGCTCTGGTTAAGAATCTGACCGTCTGGGGAGCCGCCAATATCTGTATTACAGCGGAACAGCCGCAGCGTCTTCTGAAGGCATTCGGCTGTTGTTTTGATAAAATTCTGGTGGACGCTCCCTGCTCCGGCGAGGGTATGTTCCGAAAGGATCCGTCTCTGATCACTGCCTGGGAAGAAAAAGGACCAGAATCATATGCGCCGCTGCAGAAGGAGATTTTATCGTGTGCTGTACAGATGCTGAAGCCAGGAGGCATGCTTCTGTATTCGACCTGTACGTTTTCTGTAGAAGAGGATGAGGCAGTGATCGCCTTTGCATTGGAACATTTTCCGGAGCTGGAGCTGGTACCGCTGGAGAAAGAACCGGGATTCTCAGATGGAATCGTATTATCTTCAAGAGACGCCTCGGTACCATTCGCCGGTGATCTGCGCCGCTGTGTTCGGATCTACCCGCACAGGGTAAGGGGAGAAGGACATTTTCTCGCTCTTTTAAAAAAGAAATCAAATGAAGACATGGAATCCGGGTATTTTACTGAAAACTGCAATTATCTGAAACTGTGTTCTGCTTCAGGCAGGAGCAGACAGGGAACATGCGGTCAGACTGCCGTGATTCCGGATGATGCCGCCGGATTTCTGACCCGGATATGCGGGCCTGTTGTCAGGACCAGACCGCAGAATCATGAGGGTTCACAGGACACTTTCAAATTACGGAAAGTGGATGCCTCTTGCGAAGCTTTTTCAGACCTGCGCGGACGATTACAGAATATTCTGGCGTCTTATCATTTTGAGCAGATTGGGGAACAGTGCCTGCTTGTGCCGCCTTATCGGCTTCCCGGCCAAATCCGATATCTGCGCACCGGTCTTTTGCTGGGAACTTTAAAGCGCGGGCGCTTTGAGCCTTCGCAGGCTCTGGCGATGATGCTGGATGCTTCCTGCTTTGATGCAGTGCTGGATTTGTCATGTGAAGATGAGCGTGTAGTGCGTTATCTGAAAGGAGAAACGCTGGAAGTCAGGAATGAGGAACTGGCAGATCTGACTAAGATATTACAACTGTCTGGTGATAAAACGGTGCTCATCTGTGTGGATGGGCACGGCCTTGGCTGGGGAAAGCTTGCGAATGGCAGTATCCGCAACAGGTTTTATCCGGGATGGAGGATGCAGTAAATGCTGAAAAATACAAAAGCAGTGATATTTGACCTGGATGGAACGCTCATGGATTCCATGTCGCTCTGGTCGGATATTGATATAGAATACCTGTCCCGGTATGGGCAGAAGATACCTGCGGATCTTTCTGTGGCAATCGAAGGAATGAGCTTTACGGAGACCGCACAGTATTTTAAGGAACGCTTTTCTCTTCCCTGTGAGGTGGAGGAGATCAAGCAGGAATGGAACCGGATGGCGTATCAGAAATACGCGTATGAGGTGGAACTGAAGCCGGGAGCCGCCCAGTTCCTGAGATTTCTGAAAGAGCAGGGACTTCCTGCTGCCATTGCGAGCAGCAACAGCCAGGAGCTGATCCGCGCGTCCCTGGCTCACCATCATGTAGAGGACTGTTTTGAACGGATCGTGACCTCATGTGAGGTGGCAAGGGGAAAGCCTGCTCCTGATATTTATCTGTATGCGGCTGATCTGCTTGATGTGGAGCCTGCGGCGTGTCTGGTGTTTGAGGACATTCCGATGGGGGTTCAGGCCGGGAAAAATGCAGGGATGCGCGTCTGCGCGATGGAGGATGATTTTTCCGCTTCGCGAAGAGAGCTGACCAAAGATCTTGCAGATTACTACATACGCAGCTACGATGAAGTGCTGGACGGCAGCTTCGAGGTGCTGCATCACTAAGTCCATTTGCCCTCATAACTGTGAAGGTACTGAATCATTACAAAATCACAAATACAGAGGAATTGTAATAGTTTCGTGTTTTGACGCATGATATTGCGGCAAAGGAGTGCATTATATATGGAATTTCTTCCGACGACACCCGAAGAAATGCGGGCACAGAATATAGAACAGCTGGATTTTGTTTACGTTTGCGGAGACGCTTATGTGGATCATCCGTCGTTCGGTCATGCCATCATCAGCCGCGTGCTGCAGGCACACGGATTTACAGTCGGAATCATCGCACAGCCTGACTGGAGAGATAAAGAAAGCGTTATGCTGCTGGGCAGACCGAGGCTGGGGTTTCTGGTCTCTGCCGGGAACATGGATTCCATGGTGAATCATTATACGGTATCAAAAAAGAGACGCTCCACCGATGCGTATACGCCGGGAGGAATGATGGGGAAGCGCCCGGATCACGCGGTGGTGGTGTACTGTAATCTGATCCGGCAGGCATACCGGGATGTGCCGGTCATTGCGGGCGGGATTGAAGCCAGCCTGCGGCGGCTTGCCCATTATGATTACTGGTCGGATTCCCTGAAACGCTCCATTCTCATGGATTCGGGCGCGGATCTGATTTCCTATGGGATGGGAGAGCACTCAATTGTAGAAATAGCGGAAGCACTGGATTCCGGGCTTTCGATTCATGATATTACCTTTATCGACGGCACCTGCTATAAGACAAAGCATCTGGAGGATGTCTATGATTATGAGTTTCTTCCGGCTTATGAGGAAATGCGAAAGGACAGGCGCCGGTATGCGGAAAGCTTTGCTGTGCAGTACCACAATACGGATCCGTTTTCTGCCAAACGACTTGTCGAGCCCTATACAGACGGTATTTATGTCGTGCAGAATACGCCTTCCAAACCTCTCTCTACGCAGGAGATGGACGACGTCTATGATCTTCCTTATTGCCGCACATGGCACCCCTCTTATGATAAGGCGGGCGGAATACCGGCTCTAAGTGAGGTGAAATTCAGCCTTGTCAGCAACCGCGGCTGCTTCGGCGGCTGTTCCTTCTGCGCTCTGACTTTCCATCAGGGGCGAATCGTTCAGGTGCGCAGTCACGATTCTATCATAAAAGAAGCGGTCACGATGACGGAAGAACCGGAATTTAAGGGGTATATCCACGATGTGGGCGGACCGACCGCGAATTTCCGGCATCCCTCCTGTAAAAAGCAGCTGCAAAAAGGTGTATGCAAGGACCGGCAGTGTCTTTTCCCGACGCCCTGTAAAAATCTCGATGCGGATCACAGTGACTATGTCGCTTTGCTGCGCCGCCTGCGGAAGCTTCCCAAAGTGAAAAAGGTCTTTATCCGCTCCGGCATCCGTTTTGACTATCTGATGAAGGATTCCTCGGATACGTTTTTCCGGGAGCTTGTGAAATACCATATCAGCGGGCAGTTGAAAGTCGCTCCGGAGCATGTCTCCGACAGGGTGCTTGAGATGATGGGGAAGCCAAAGCACAGTGTTTATCAGAAATTTACAGAGGAATATCAGAAGATGAACCGTTCGTGCCATATGGAGCAATATCTGGTTCCCTACCTGATGTCTTCACACCCCGGCTGTTCGATGAAGGAAGCGGTCGAGCTGGCCTGTTATCTGCGCGATATTCATTTTATGCCGGAGCAGGTGCAGGATTTTTATCCGACACCGTCCACAATCTCGACCTGTATGTACTACACTGGCCTTGACCCGCGCACGATGCAGCAGGTTTACGTAGAGAAAAATCCGCACCGCAAAAAGCTCCAGCGGGCGTTGATCCAGTACCGGAATCCGGATAATTACGATCTGGTGATCGAAGCTCTGCATCTTGCGGGACGAACGGATCTGATCGGGTTTGGCCCGGAATGTCTGGTTCGTCCGCGGCGTATGGCAGCTTCCAGAAAGGATGCGCCGGAAGAAAAGATACACAGGAAGACTGCTGTGAAAACAGGCGACAAAGGCAGGAATTCTTCACACAAGGGAAACCCTGCTTATAGGTCCGGTAGAATAAAGAGTACAAACAGTACACCGGAAACAAAAACAAACATTAACACGAACCGTACGTCCAATAAAAATAAGAGGAGATGACACTTCATGAAGAAAGTGAAGAAAGGAAATTACGGCTATATCCGTTATGAAAAGAAGAGAAGATTTCTGATGACGCTGCTGATGTTCGCACTGCCGATCGGCATTTATGTCATTGGCTATGTCACTGTCAAATCGCGGCTGAATCTGTTTACCGTGATCGCAATCCTCGGCTGTCTGCCTGCCTGCAGGTCAATGGTCGGCCTCATCATGATGCTGATGCAGAAACCCATGCCTCAGGATCGCTATGAGGCAATCCGCGATGCGGCGAAGGGACTGACGACCGGATATGAGCTGATCATCACAGCATATGAGCATACGAGCCTTGTGGAAGCGGCTGTGATCTGCGGGGATCAGATCGTATGCTTTACTTCAGATGCAAAGACCGACCAGGCTTATCTGGAAAAACATATTCATCAGAATCTCTCCTCGAACGGTTTTACCGATACGGACGTCAAGGTGATGAAAGAATTAAAACCCTATCTGCAGCGTGTCACAACGCTTGCGCAGTCTCCGGAAAAATACCGGGAAGGCCTTCGCTTTATACCGGATGAACGTTATCCCGGTCTGTCACGCGAAGAAGTGATCTGCCAGATCCTGCTGACACTTTCTCTGTGAGGCGCACAGACTGACCGGATCATCCGGCTGGCATAGATAAAAAATACATGATATTTCGGAGAAACGGAATCTAAAAGGGAGCTGTTCCGTACCGGTTTGCATAACGGGGAACACGCATAAAATCATGAAACAGATCAGTATAAGCGAAGGGGAAGCCGGACAGCGTCTGGATAAGCTGCTTGCCCGCTATATGAAAGATGCTCCTAAAAGCTTTTTCTATAAAATGCTTCGCAAAAAAAACATTACACTGAACGGGAAAAAGGCCGAAGGAAAAGAATTGCTGAAGCCGGGAGATGAGGTGAAGCTGTTTCTTTCCGATGAGACCTGGGAAAAATTCGGGGGTATTTCTCTCGAAAGCAGATCATTAAAGGCTTTCACTGATTTAACGTCTCCGCATCAGAGTGTGATCAGCAATCAGGTTCAGCAAATTCCGGAAGAATCTGAAAGGAAAATGCCGACTCTGGTAAAGGGCATACAGCCTCCGAAAGTGCTGTATCAGGATGCACACATTCTTCTGATTGATAAGCCTGCCGGGATGCTCTCCCAGAAATCGGCCGCATCGGATGTGTCTCTGGTAGAGTATCTGAACGCATATCTGCTCCAGTCCGGCACCATGACTCGGGAAGAATTGCAGCTGGTGCATCCGGCCATCTGCAACCGTCTGGACCGCAACACCAGCGGCCTTGTGGTGGCGGGGATCAGCCTGGCCGGTCTGCAGACCATGAACCGGCTTCTGGCATCACGCACGGCCAGAAAATATTACCGCTGTATTGTGTGCGGCATGATGCAGGGCAGCGGCCGTCTTCACGGTTATCTGACAAAGGATGAACAAACCAACACCGCGACAGTTTCTTCCGAACCGACGAATGGAGCCAGAGTGATTGAGACAGGCTATGAAGTACTATCCTCTAACGGGAAATATTCCCTTCTGGAGGTTCATCTCATTACGGGAAGAAGCCACCAGATTCGCGCCCATCTCGCGTCAATCGGGCATCCGATACTCGGCGACCCGAAATATGGAGATGCAGCACAGAACAGGAAGGCGCAGCGCTCATACGGCGTACATTCACAGCTGCTTCACGCGTACCGCCTGGAATTACCGGACATAGAGGATCCCCTTTCCTGTCTTTCCGGGAAAAGCTTTTACGCACCCGTGCCGGAGATTTTTGAAATAATAATGCTGCAGCGGGATTGATCGTTGCGGTATTGAAATAAAAAACAGAATGCGGCAGGAGAAAAATTATGGCGACCTGGAATACGCGCGGTCTGCGCGGCTCGACGCTTGAAGAACTGATCAACCGGACGAATGAGATTTATCTGGAAAAAAATCTTGCTCTGATCCAGAAAATCCCGACGCCGATCACGCCTCTGAAAATTGATAAGGACGAGCGTCATATTACACTGGCTTATTTTGAACAGAAAAGTACTGTAGACTATATCGGGGCAGTGCAGGGCATTCCTGTCTGTTTTGATGCGAAGGAATGTACCGTCGATACCTTTGCCCTGCAGAATATTCATCCTCATCAGGTAAAGTTTATGACAGATTTTGAAAAGCAGGGTGGCATCTCTTTCCTGATCCTGTTTTTCAGCACTCGCAATGAACTGTTTTATCTTCCGTACCGTGATATGATGAAATTCTGGAACCGCGCCCAGCAGGGCGGCCGAAAGAGCTTTCGCTATATGGAACTGGATCAGAACTATTATCTGAAGCCCAGAGGCGGACTTCTGGTACCGTATCTCGACGCGCTGCAGCTGGACCTGGATGAAAGAGAAAAATAAATGTAACCGTGAAGGTACTGAACAGTTACAAATAATCAGACTGGACAACCGCCGTTGTTTGTATTAAGATGATACGGGCATCATCAATCATAAAATTGGGAAAGGCAGACCATCATGCAGAAGATTTTGCATACCCCGGAAGGCGTCCGGGATATCTATAATAAAGAGTGTGAGCAGAAGCTGGAGCTGCAGAAACGGCTTCACACCGTGATCAAATCCTATGGATACAGAGATATAGAGACTCCGACTTTCGAATTTTTCGATGTATTCAGCCGCGAAGTAGGGACAACCCCATCGAGAGAGCTGTATAAATTTTTTGACCGGGATGGGAATACGCTCGTGCTTCGGCCGGATTTTACGCCGCCGGTAGCGCGCGCTGCTTCCAAATATTTTCTGAATGACAACATGGCACTGCGCCTGACTTATCTGGGCAATGCATTCACCAACAATTCCAGCTATCAGGGGCGGTTAAAGGAGACCACGCAGATTGGCGGAGAGCTGATCGGCGACGACAGCGCGGATGCGGATGCGGAGGTAATCGCACTGGCGGTTCAGCTGCTTCTTGCTTCCGGCCTGAAGGAGTTTCAGATCAGTCTCGGCCACTGCGGTTATTTTGACGCTCTGGTGAAAGAGGCCGGACTTGACGCACCGGATGTCTCAGAGCTGAGGGAACTGATTTCCAATAAAAATACATTTGGAGCGGAAAAGCTGCTCTCCAGACTCGAGATGAGCGATTCTCTGCGGAAAAGTTTTATTGCGATTCCGGGTCTGTTCGGCTCTGCAGAGGTTCTGGATAAGGCGGAAGCGCTGACGGACAATCCGGAGGCTCTTGTCTCCATTGCAAGACTGAGAGAAATCTGGGAGATCCTGAAGCTTTATGGGGTGCAGGACTATGTATCGTTTGATCTCGGGCTCCGAAGCCGTTATATGTATTATACCGGTATTTTATTCCGCGGCTATACGTTTGGTACAGGCGCCGCGATCTTAAAGGGCGGCCGCTATGACGGTCTGCTGGCGCATTTCGGCAAGGACGCGCCGGCCGTCGGTTTTGTCGCGGAGATCGATCAGCTGATGCTGGCGCTTTCCGGACAAAAGCTTCTTCCGGACATTTCCGATGACCGCTGCGTGATCATTTATGATGAGGCGCATCAGGCAGAGGCTATCCGAAAGGCAGCCGGACTGCGGAAGTCCGGTACGGATACGGAACTGGTCCGCGTGACGGAAGACCGGACTGCGGATGACTGTCGGAATTACGTCGGGACACTGAACTGTGCGGATATCATCAAGCTGTTGTAGTTATTGATAAAAGCCGAAATGATGGAACTGTGAGGTATTGAACATTTAAGGAATGATTATGATTCGAGACAGAAGGAGAAAAACAGATGGGTACAGAGAGATATCTGACCATTGCGCTGTGCAAGGGACGTCTGGCAAAACAGACGCTTGGCCTGTTTGAGAAAGTCGGCATTTCCTGCCGGGAGATCAGCGATCCGGATACGCGCAAGCTGATTTTTGTAAATGAAGAACTGAAGCTTCGGTTTTTTCTGGCCAAAGGACCTGATGTGCCGACTTATGTAGAATATGGCGCAGCCGATATTGGCGTGGTGGGAAAAGACATTATCATAGAGGAGCAGCGCAAGATTTATGAAGTCCTGGATCTGGGCATTGGGAAATGCCGCATGTGCGTATGCGGGCCGGAATCCGCGAGGCCACTTCTGAACGGACAGGAACGCATCCGTGTAGCGACGAAATATCCCAACATTGCTAAAGAGTATTTTTACAACCAGAAGAATCAGACAGTCGAGATCATCAAGCTGAATGGTTCCATTGAGCTGGCTCCGATCGTCGGCCTGTCGGAGGTTATCGTGGATATTGTGGAAACCGGTTCCACACTGCGCGAAAATGGTCTGGTCGTTCTTGAGGAGGTGTGTCCACTCTCCGCACGTGTAACCGTGAATCCGGTCAGCATGCGGATGGAAAACGAACGGATCATGAAGCTTTTAAGAGATCTTGGGACATGTGTGGATAGTTGATATATTGGAATAGAAGGGAAGGGAAACAAGTGAGAACAGTCAGATTGACGGAGGAAACAAGAAAAGATATCCTTTCACAGCTGTTAAAGCGAAGCCCGGACAGCTATCAGGGCTATGAAGAGCGGGTGGCTGATATTTTAAAGAATGTAAAGGAGAACGGTGACGCCGCTGCTTTTGGCTATACAAAGCAGTTTGACGGCGTGGACGTGAACGCTTCGAATGTACGCGTGACAGACAAAGAGATTGAGGAAGCCTACTCTCTGATTGATGAAAAGCTTCTTTCCGTGATACGGAAATCTGCGGCGAATATTCGGAGTTATCATGAAAAACAGCGGCAGTACAGCTGGTTTGACACTACAGAAAACGGTACGATGCTGGGGCAGAAGGTCACTGCGATCGGGACTGTCGGCGTGTATGTTCCCGGAGGCAGTGCACCGCTATCGTCCTCCGTACTGATGAACATTGTTCCGGCAAAGGTGGCGGGCGTAGGCCGCATTATCATGGCTACCCCTCCCGCAAAAGACGGAAAGGTGCCGGCGTCGACTCTTGTGGCGGCCAGGGAAGCCGGAGCGGATGAAATTTATAAGATCGGCGGCGCACAGGCGATCGCCGCGCTGGCATATGGCACGGAAAGCATTCCGAAGGTGGACAAGATTGTCGGCCCGGGAAATATTTATGTGGCCCTGGCGAAAAAAGCTGTGTTCGGCAGTGTGGGAATTGATTCAATCGCCGGACCGAGCGAAATTCTGGTGCTTGCGGATGAGACGGCCAATGCACATTATGTAGCTGCAGATCTGCTTTCCCAGGCGGAGCATGATCCGATGGCTTCCGCCATTCTGATCACAACCTGTCCGACACTGGCAGAACAGGTATCCGCCGAGATTGAGGAGTATCTTAAGGTCCTCTCCAGGGCAGAAATCATTCAGAAATCCCTGGACCAGTACGGATATATCCTGCTTGCAGATTCCATGGCGGACGCCATTGATACGGCAAATCAGATTGCTTCCGAGCATCTGGAAATTGTGACGGCCAACCCGTTTGAGGTCATGATGAAGATCAAAAACGCGGGAGCAATTTTTATCGGGGAGCATTCCAGCGAGCCGCTGGGAGATTATTACGCCGGTCCGGATCACATACTGCCTACCAACGGGACGGCCAAATTTTTCTCGCCGCTCTCTGTGGATGATTTTATCAAAAAATCCAGTATAATTTATTATTCGAGAGAAGCTCTTGAACCGGTGAAGGATGACATCATCACATTCGCGAACGCGGAAAAGCTGACCGCGCACGCAAATTCCATCCGGGTACGGTTTGAATAAATATTGTGAATTGGGCTGAGGGGATAAGTCCTCTGTCTGCTGTGTTATGCAGCAGAACAGCCGTTTTGCAAAATAGAGGAGGAAACATGGACAGAAAGGCCGAAGTCATACGGGACACGAAAGAAACAAAGATTCGTATCGAACTGAATCTGGACGGGACGGGAAAATCGCAGATACATACGGGTATCGGTTTTTTTGACCATATGCTGGACGGATTTGCCCGGCATGGCCTGTTCGACCTTACTGTAGAGGTCGACGGAGATCTTGAGGTTGACTGTCACCATACAGTAGAAGATACCGGAATTGTGCTCGGAGAAGCCATACGGCAGGCTGTAGGAGATAAAAAGGGTGTGCGCCGTTATGGAGAGCGTGTGCTTCCAATGGATGAGGTGCTGGTGCTTTGTGCGCTGGATCTAAGCGGCCGTCCGTATTTCTGTTCGGATGCGGTGTTTCCGACAGAACGGATCGGGGAACTGGATACGGAAATGATCCGTGAATTTTTCTACGCAGTATCCTATTCAGCCGCCATGAACCTGCATTTTTGTATGCTGCGCGGCGGCAACAGCCATCATATGGCGGAAGGCATGTTCAAAGCATTTGCGAAGGCACTCGATGAAGCTGTCAGCTTTGATGAACGGATTACCGGCGTTCTTTCTACCAAAGGAACTTTACTATAAGTGTGTATGTAACGATTCAGATCAGTACCCCGCACTTGCTGCGAGGTGGGTATGAACAGTTATCGGTTCACTTTACAGACAGGAGAATGAAATGAATAACAGGGAATTACTTGTTCCAATTTACATAAAAGGTTCGCAATACTCAGTATGCAGATGCGACCGGGAAACGTTTCAGGCCGTTTCCGATTATGATGAATCCGGTTCGGGCCTTTGCACAGATGCAGCGGATTTTGCGTCATCCTGCGAAAATCACGGCGCGGATGCTCTGCTTATTTTTGATCTGTCTCAGAATGATGCTGAACATGACCGTTCCATCAGCCTGATCAAAAAAATCAGCCGCGCGACGGATCTGCCTCTTTATGGCGGAGGAAATATCCGGCGGATGGAAGATGTGAAAAAACTGATTTATGCGGGATGCCGGAAGGTTTTTCTGAACTACGCGAAAGAAGCAAATGTGGAACTGACTGCGGAAGCTTCCGCCAGATTCGGAAAAGAGCGTATGCTCGCATGCGTAAAGACCATGGATGAGCTGCAGGCAGCAGAGGCGCACTCCGATCAGATCAGCGGCGCGGTCGTGCTGGATTCTGCACTTGCCGAAAATTTGCAGGCAACCGGATTTTTTGCCTGTAAAGAGACGTTTTCAGCGGAACAGCCGCATTTGAATGACGCCGATGATTTCTGGTGCGTATATGCCGCACTTGAGCAATATGCAATTCCATCTGCATCCGGTATGCTTTCTGAAAACGGGTTTTCCGGTATATTCAGCAGTGCATTTACGCATCCGGAGTTTGATTTTATGGAAGCCAAACATGAGCTTTTGTCCAGAGGAATTCCGGTAAATACGTATGAAGCTTCCCTTTCCTGGGCGGATGTGCGCCCCGACGGCAACGGTCTGCTTCCGGTGGTGGTACAGGATTACCGCACACTCGATGTGTTAATGGTAGCTTATATGAATGAGGAAGCGTACAATCTGACCATCCGGACCGGCCGGATGACTTATTTCAGCCGCAGCCGTCAGGAAATCTGGGTGAAGGGACTGACCTCCGGGCATTATCAGTATGTGCGTGAACTCGCAATTGACTGCGATAATGACACGCTTCTCGCAAAGGTGGTACAGATCGGAGCTGCCTGTCATACCGGGAACCGCAGCTGTTTCTACCGGACGATCCTGAAAAAAGAGTATGACGAGACGAACCCCATGAAAGTGTTTGAGGACGTCTTTGCTGTCATCGAAGACCGGAAGATCCATCCAAAAGAAGGATCCTATACGAATTATCTGTTTGATAAGGGAATTGATAAGATTCTGAAAAAAGTCGGCGAAGAAGCAACAGAGATCGTTATTGCAGCCAAAAATCCTGACGCAGAAGAGGTGGTCTACGAAATTTCCGATTTCCTCTACCATGTTATGGTGCTGATGGCAGAAAAGGGGCTTACCTGGCAGGATATTACGGAGGAACTGGCAAAACGGTAGTCTGTTTTTCGCAGTCGGGACGATGATATATCAGGTTATAAATTCTATATCTGCCAGACGAAGGCAGCCTTATATATGAGATGTAAGCATCCATTTCAAGTGGATGCTTTTTCTTTGCAATATCGAACAACATTGTATTGCTTAATAAATTCTTAATAAATAAACAGGTGACATTTCATAAATAGTATGATATACTTTAAACAATTTAAACCTGTCTTTATTCTATTTAAATTATATAATCTGTGCTTTCCAATGAGGATCTATTCTGCATGGGTGTTCTGCCCAATCATTCCAGATTAAAAATTTATTACAATTACAGGCTTATTTTTATTTGAATGAAGGAGGGGAAACTAATGTAAAATGGTCTTTTTTGCATGCAGGACATCCGTATGCCATTCGGGCAACAAAAACACGAATATCAAATTATCAGAAAGGAGAAGCGGAAAAATATCCGCGAAAAAAGAATGTATATGAAGAAGAATATTTTAACCAAGATGGCGGCCATTGCTGTATCAGGAGCTATGGCAATAATGACGACGATCCCGGTTATCGCTGCAAATGATGACATTATTGATACAGCTCGGGCTGCTTCACTGACGATTTATAAATACGACCTGACAGCGGCACAGCAGGGAGGTGTGGATATCGGCCGGTTTTCTGCAGACGGAGAAGCGGATTCGGCGGCACAATCCATATTGAGCGAGTATGCTTTGCAGGGGGTCGGGTTTACAATACTTAATGTAGCGGAAATCAGCACGGTATCGGAAAGCGGCGGTGTTCAGATCCTTTATGATCTGCCGGATAATCTGGATCAGGTTCTTTCGATGACGACAGAGGCTCATACCTCCGATGAAATTAACAGCGCTCTGGCTTCGGCTCTTTCTACCGACAATACAACTGTAAAGAATGCTTTGGAAGAATACGTGGTAAGTAATGGCGGCACAGTGATGAGTGAAACAGATGAGAATGGTATGACAAAAGCTTCCGGTCTGACGCAGGGACTTTATCTGATCGTAGAGACGGTTGTTCCTGACCAGGTTTATTATACGACAGATCCTTTTTTCGTATCGCTTCCAATGACGGATGCTACTGGCGACTACTGGGTTTATGATGTCTACGCATACCCGAAGAATCAGACAAACAGTCCGACAATCAACAAGCTGGTGAGTGAAAATGGCAGCTTTGGTGATACTGCCACTGCTTCTGAAGGAGATGTGCTGGATTACCGCATTGTATCTCAGCTCCCGACCATCACCTCAAGAGCGACCTGGCTTTCGAAATATACGATCGAAGACACCGTATCATCCGGTCTTGCTTTTAATAAGGATGTCGAGATTCTCTTCTATTCTTCAGAAGCAGATGCTAAGAACGGCACCGGGACACCGGTGGATGTCTGGAGTGAAGAAGGAACGTATTTTACCGTTTCCTATGGTACATCTGATATGACCATTGATATCACGGAGAGCGGTCTTAATGAGATCAACAATGGTTATTCAGATGCTTATCTGGTAGTTGCATATTCCGCAACGTTAAGATCTGACGCGGACACGATGCTTGGAGATTCCGGCAATCAGAACTCCGCTGACCTGACGTACAGCCGCTCCAATGTAAGCTACACAAATTCCGGCACCATTGAGGATGTTACCAATGTCTATACTTATGGCCTGAATCTGACTAAAAGCTTCAGTGCAGACGGTGGGGATGCAACGGAGGTGCAGTTTGTTCTCAAAAATACTTCCGATGATTATTGGGTAACGGCGGCCGGAAGCGAAGGCGTTTATTATGTGACCGGCCAGGCAACGTCCGAATCTGATGCGACAAGGCTGTCACCGGATACAAACGGTTCCCTTATCGTCAATGGCCTTGAAGCAGATACTTACGAGCTGACCGAGATTCAGACATCGGACGGGTTTGCACTGCTGAAGGAGCCCGTTACCATCACATTTACGCAGACTGTTGATTCTTATATTCCGTCTGTGGCATCTGCTTCAGGGAATTCGAATGAGGCCGCCACTGTCAGCCATGTAAGTGATGCCTCTGTGACCGTAGATTCTCAGGAAGTGACCATGAGCAGTGATTCCTCTTCCGCCAATGGAAGGGCAGATATCAATGTGGTGAACAACCCGTCATCTTTTACACTGCCGCAGACAGGCGGGCTTGGCACAATTCTGTTTACTCTTGCCGGTGCTGTTGCTGTCATCCTGGGCGGTGCAGTTATTTTTAAAAGCAGAAAAAAACACAATCTGAAAGGAGCTCAATCATATGAGAAAAACGTATAGAAAAATTCTTGCATTGCTGCTGGCTGCAGCCTGTGTATCTGCATCCATTCCTTCTCTGGCATATGAAGGCGAAACAGAGATCACAGGTGAAGCAATGACGGAATTGCCGGAAACGGAGGATTCTGAGAAAACAGATTCAGAATTGACAATTGATTCCGCCGGGCAGACAGAAGATGCGGCAGAAAATGATGATATATTGCAGGCAGAAAGCGGTGTTCAGACAGATAATTCCTCCCAATCTGAAATCACTGCACAAACAGGCGATTCCGTACAGACAAATGAGGCCTCCCAGGCAGTTGATGAGTCGCAGGAGGATGAACTGTCGCAGACGGATGCTTCTGCGCAGACAGCTGAAACTACGCAGACAGCTGTTTCATCAGAGGAAGCATCCGAATCAGCTGAGCAGGAAACTGCTGTGAGCTCAGAAACAGAGACGGATGCTCTGCAGACAGCAGTTATCAGCAGCAATGATCTGATGGAAGAGGAGGAGACTGCTTTTTCATCGGAAATCCTGCTGGAAGAAGAATTCGATCCGGATCTTGAAAACAATATAAAAAGAGTCCGGATTTCCGGAATCGGCACCGGAGCTGATCTGCGGTTGTATCTTTGGAATTACGATACGGCCAACGGTTTCCCGGAGAATATGGACGAATGGGAAACATATTTTACCGAGCCTCAGAATACGGTGACAGTCGATGGAATGAATGAAAATCTGCTGGAAATTCCTGTGACGCTTATGGACGGCACTGTGTCGTCCATGGTTGTGGAATACACAGTGAGCTCAGATGGGGAGACTGTTTCAGACGTATATCTTTCCCTTCCATTACCGGAGGGTGCTTCCATTGATACGTGTATTGATCTTGTAAATAACAGTGCTGATGCAGATACTGCGCTCTTCATCGAAGCCTGCATAGTAGAAACGGGTGGTGAAATAACGCCTGTAAGCGGGCTCTCTGTCAAATGGGAGACAGGGGAAGGAGAAGCTGCTGTTCTCGCTCTTTCTCTGGAAAACACGGATTCATCAGTTTTAGAAGAAGAAACAGAAAGTGAATTGTCCTCAGAAGAATCAACAGAGGAATCCAACGACGGTATTATGACAGCCTCAGAAGATTCGGATCCTATTGATGTCACATATCTGGTTACCGGCGAAGGAACCAGCCATGATTGTAACATGTATAAATCGGATCTCTATAATGAGGAAGGACACTGGACGGAATGTTCCATATGCGGGAAACGTTATGATACATCAACCGGAACTTTCGCAGAAGATGATACCATTATATATGAACATACAATTGTCTCAAGCGGTTCCGGATTATGTGGAACCTATACCATCTCCTATTGTACGGAATGCGGATATTCTGTTTCAACCTATAATGCGCACCAGCCGGTAAACAACGGGGATATGTGGACGAACGCGGTTACCTATTATCACGCGATAGGAAGCTGCGCTGTGTGTGGAAATATCAGTGATGGAGCCTACCTTATGGAGAACTGTTATGATTCAGACGGAAATCCAATCACCTGTACAAACCGCAAGGTCTGCGCCGGGTGCGGGTACGATTATACTACACAGGTAATCTCTCATCATTCGGTGTCCACGGATGACGGTATTACATATTACTGTAAATACTGCGGCAAGGAAATATATAAGCTGCTGAAGGACTGGGACGTGCATAATGCAGATGATCCGCTTCACTACACTTTTTATGGGATTTTTTATCTCTGCGACGGGGTATCTTTCGTAGAATCAGAGAACGGTGGCGATACTTATGCAGGAGGAGACAATACTACCGGAGCGATCACCCTGACAAACGCCTTTCCTTCAAAGCTCCCGTCTGAATACTATAATAATTCTGATTATAATACAGCTGGTTATACCTCCGGTCTGTATCTGGTTCAGTATGAAGCGTTCATTACCGACGGGCATCAGGGCGTTATAGATTATGTACGTCTCAACTGTGATAACTGGTTTTCTGTGGAACCATCCGGGAATATGCCGGAATATGCGAAGGCTTACTCAATGGAATTCCATAATCTTACCCCGGATGCAGAGGCACCTGCGGACCTTACAGCCTCTGTACAGAAATCAACGATTGTCTCAGGCTATTATACTCAGATGACCCTGACTGTTTCCTGTACGGATAATTACAGCGATTCCGTGGAAGTCGGAATTTTTGACAGTGAGGGAAATGAAATTATCGGATATTGCGAAGCTGCGTATGACGGCTCTGCGTTTTCCTATACGTTTAATCTGTCCTCCGCGGAAATTGAGGTACAGGAAGACCAGGACGTATTGATCTATTATAAAGACTGCTTTGGCAATGTATCACAGAAAGAAATAACGCTGAGTAAGTATGATACAAAAGCGCCGGTTTATGACGAAAGTAACAATACTACCAGCACAGAATGGTCAAGATCAAAAACATACGTGGCATCCGCTACTGATTATGGCGTTGGAGGCGTGCGGATCGCTTTTAATGACGAGGATGATTATACATTAGCTGACGTTTCAGACTGCTTATTTACAAAAACGTATGAACTGACCGGTGATGTATCGGGATCGGTTATAGCTGCTGTATATTATCAGGATGCACTGGGTAACACCAGGACACAGTTTATAACAATTTATAATCTTGATAATACTGCGCCTGCGATCACAGACGTGGCAGTGAATGTAAATGAGGATACTGCCACACTTACAGCAACGGCTAACGATTACTGTTCCATTATCGGTAAAGAAGGTTCCGGTGTTGTTTCCTACGCGCTTTCCTCATCCGCCACAACAATGGATGGCTCCTGGCAGGAGGATAATACCTTTACCGTATACGATAATGGATCGTATTACATCTGGGCTATGGACGGCGTTGGTTTGACAGCAGTCAGCCAGGAAATTCTTGTTACTGATCTGGCATATGATGTCAGTGTGAGTAAGACAGTATCTGATGCGAGCGGTTCATATGGCGATGATCTGTCCGGATTTGTCTTCATGATTTATGGAACATCAAATACGGGGGCTGCCTTTGAGCAGAGTGCTGCGACGAATTCCTCAGGCCTGGCGGAATTCACAGATGTTCCGACAGGGACGTATACGCTGAAGGAAGTGACGACACCGGACAGTATGGATGCGGATTCTGTTCCTGAGTGGTGGGATGCTTCAGAAGACCGTGAAATCACGGTTGCATACGGCGAGACGCTTACTTTTTCAGCTGAAAATACGTATAAAACAGGCAGCATTCAGATTAATAAAAATGCAGAGACGCAGAGTGCATCAGTGTTTAATTTGAATGACAGTTATTATAATGAATCATCCGCAGGCTTTGCATTTCGGCTGTCTGGTACCGGAAGCGCCGGGGATGCTGTGGAAATGTATGCAGTAACGGGAGACGACGGCATAGCACTGTTCGAGAATGTGCCGGTGGGTACAGAATATACGGTTACCGAATTAACGAAAGAGGAGGTTCGGTCAGCAGCAGACGAAGGGAACAGCGCAGCAGGTCTGATCCAGGATTCAGTTACACAGAGTCTTGAACAATATGTGGTTGCTGAACCTTTTACCGTGAAGTCAGAGTATGACTCGACAATAAATTATACGGTAGTAAATTATCTGAAGCTGTTCCGGCTTACCGTGACGCAGATGGATTCTACGCTGCTTGAAAAAGGAGCCGCACAGGATTCGGCAACCATGGAAGGGGCTGTATATGGCCTGTATCACGACGGGCAGTTCATCGCGGAATACATCACGGATGAGGAAGGTACTTTTACTACAGATTATGTTCCGTGCGGTGATCACTGGTATATTCAGGAAATTACACCGTCTGTCGGATATCAGCCGAATGATACGCCATATGCTGTTGATGCATCACCGACTCTGTTTACAGAGCGATACAATGAAGCACATCTGAGTCTCAGCGCGCAGACGGAAACTCCGGACACCGATTCGGATTCGGATACGGGTTCCGATCCTGACACGGATCCTGATTCCGGTGTCGATCCTGATCCTGATACAGGTACAGATCCTGATTCTGAATCCGGTCCTGATCCTGAGGATGTGATCTATGTTGATCCCTATACAGGTTCAGTTTCGATCAAAAAGTATGATGGAAGCGGAAATACTCTGTCCGGTGTAACCTTTGAGCTTACCGATTCTGACGGTAATTCCGTGATAACGGCGGATGGTACGGTCTGCACAAATATGACCACTGACTCTGACGGTTCTGTTACATTCAGCGGACTTTTCCCCGGCAGCTATCAGGCCATGGAAACGGATACCGTCCCCGGGCAGTCACTTCTTTCTGAAGCATTTCAGGTGAAGCTTCCTCTGATACTGACGGAAAAAGAAGCCTCAGAGTACGGAAAAAATCTGGATCTGTCAAAGGTGGTAGCTTATACGTCTACTGACGGAAGTACGTCTTACTACTTTTACGGACTCACTTATGAGGTAACGAATTCCGCAACTTTTACGATTCCAACCACAGGCGGTACAGGAGAAAACGCAATACCGCTTCTGTCCGGCAGCACAATGCTTACGATAGGCCTGCTCATTTTGTGGAAGAGGAAATACAGATACCTGCTCAGATAAATGATTGGAAGGATAATCTGAACCCATGAAAATCGGTTTAAAAAAAGTCCTGGCCGCGTTCTTATTCATCGCGGCCGGGGCCGTACTTATTGCGTATCCGTTTCTCGCAAATTATATGTTTGAAAACAGGCAGGTAAGCATCATCAATCTGTATCACACGGCAATTCAGGATGCAGATACAGAGACGATCAGAGAATTGCTTGCTGAAGCGGCAGAGTATAATGAGTCCATTCTGCAGGATCATATCCGTCTGCAGGATCCATTTACAAAAGAAACCGGCGGATACAATGAAACGGATTATTATGAAATGCTGAATGTAGATGGTACTGAAGTGATGGCCTATATCAGTATTCCCTGCATTGACGTGTATTTACCTGTGTACCATGGCACATCAGAAACTGTTCTTGAGACCGGGATCGGACATCTGGAGGGTTCTTCTCTGCCAATAGGCGGGGAAAGCACACATGCCGTTCTTACCGGCCATACAGGACTTTCCGGAGCTAAGCTGTTCACCGATCTTATGCTGCTTGAAGCGGGAGATATTTTCATCATTACAATTCCCGGCGGGAAGCTTGCGTATGAGGTTGATCAGATTAAGGTCGCAGAGCCTGAAGATACATCAGATCTCGCCATCGTGGAAGGAAAAGATTATGTCACACTTTTAACGTGTACGCCGTATGGCATCAACACGCACAGACTGCTTGTACGGGGGCACAGAACAGAATACAAAGAAGAAATGGAAGAGGGAACAGCAGCAGAGAATAAAACGGACAGCAGCGAATGGATGCGGCAATACCGAAGGTCTGCCTGCTTTTCTCTGATCCTGATTGCAGCTGCATTCCTTGCAATGTCTGTTCGATGGAAGCATTCTGCCGCTTTATTTCAGCCGAAGCTGAAAGCTTCCGTATCGCCAGACGATTGCAATCTGCCGGAAAGGACCATATGAAGAAAAAGATCAGATTCGTAATTGGACTCAGTTTTATTCTTATTGGTATTGGGATATATTTATATCCGAATATCCGTTCCCGGGAGTTGAACCGGCGTACCAGTGAACTGATTGCCAGATTTAATGAGATGTATTCGAAAGAAGAAAACGCATTCGATGCGGCGGCAGGAAACATAGACAGTAACAAAATCAGCACTGCAGATTATGAGACAGAAAACGGGGTGAAGACAGAACTGAATTTCCAGAGTCTGTATAATGAAATGCTCGAATACAACCAGAACCTTGCAGAAAACGGACAGCAGCTTGTGGATGCCTGGAGCTATACGCAGGAACCGATTGATCTGACAGAGCTCTCAAATGAAGATGGAGCCATCGGATATATAGAAATACCGGCAATGGATGTGATCCTGCCCCTGTACATCGGAGCGACTACGGATAACATGGCAAAAGGTGCTGCTGTCATGAGTGAAACGAGCATGCCGATCGGCGGTACCGATACGAACTGTGTAATAGCAGGACACCGCGGATACAGCGGAATGTCCTATTTTCGTGAGATAGAAAAACTGGAGATCGGCGACAGGGTTTTTATTACAAATATCTGGGAGACTTTGATCTATGAAGTTGCAGAAATCCGTGTCATTGACCCGGACGACATAGAATCCATTCTGATCGTTCCGGGAAAAGATATGGTAACGCTGTTGACCTGTCATCCGTATATGAGCCACGGAAAATATCGTTATGTGGTGTATTGCGAGAGAGTGGAAGAAGATTTTGCTGAAAAAGACTCAGCGGATGTTCTGAATACAGATTCCGGAATTGAAAAAAGCAAAAAATCAGGAACAATCCTGGCATCTCTTTTTCGAAATGGAGACGAATCATCAGAAATGGTAATCCTTCTGGAAAAAGCACTTCGTATTCTGATACCTGTCTTTTTGATTCTTATTTTTGTATTTAAGCAGATAAAGAAGAAAAGCCGCAAACAATCTACTTTCCTCCATAGAAAAACAGTGCTATAATATGCGCACAGGCGCATAAGGAATTATGACAGCTACGCTGTCTGCGCCTGGCGCGAACGAGCTGGCGCTCGATAATAATGCACAGGCGCATAAGGAATTATGACAGCTACGCTGTCTGCGCCTGGCGCGAACGA
>JAJQIL010000016.1:22316-27983 GCA_021199235.1 Lachnospiraceae bacterium
GCTGGCGCTCGATAATAATCGTGTCAAACTGACAGATGACGGACAAGGAGTATTTATGCGAAAACTGGCACTAAGTGATGAAATCCTTCTTTCAGTGGAAAAGCCGGCGCGCTACATTGGCGGCGAGATCAATTCAGTGATGAAGGACGATAAAAGCAAATATGATGTCGCGATTCGCTTCGCGATGTGTTTTCCCGATGTATATGAAATTGGAATGTCACATCTGGGCATTCAGATTCTCTATGATATGTTTAATAAAAGACCTGACGTCTGGTGTGAGCGAGTCTATTCTCCCTGGGTAGATCTTGATAAGATTATGCGGGAGCAGAAAATTCCGCTGTTTGCTCTTGAATCTCAGGAACCGATCCGCAATTTTGATTTTATAGGCATTACGCTCCAGTATGAAATGTGCTATACAAATGTTCTGCAGATTCTGGATCTTGCGCAGATACCGCTGCTTTCTGCAGAACGAAAAGAAGAGGATCCGATTGTGATCGGAGGAGGACCCTGTGCATACAATCCGGAACCGCTTGCTCCATTCTTTGATCTGTTCTATATCGGAGAGGGAGAGACCGTTTATGACAACCTCTTTGATCTGTATCTCTGCTGCAAAGAAAGAAAGGCATCCCGTGATGAATTTTTGCATGAGGCAGCAAAAATCCCGGGTATTTATGTACCTTCTCTTTACACGGTCAGTTATAATGAAGACGGGACCATTCAATCGTTTCTCCCGCAGGAATCGGATATCCCGGAAAAGGTGGAAAAGCAGGTTGTCATGGATATGACTGCTGCTCCATACCCGGAAAAGCCGGTTGTTCCCTTTATTCAGGTAACACAGGATCGGGCTGTTCTGGAGATCCAGCGCGGATGTATCCGTGGCTGCCGCTTCTGTCAGGCAGGGATGATTTACCGTCCGCTTCGCGAACGCAGTCTGGAGTGCCTGAAGGCTCACGCGGCGCAGATGCTGGAATCAACGGGTCAGGATGAGATTTCCTTAAGCTCCTTAAGTTCCAGTGATTACAGTGATCTGAAGGACATCGTGACATATCTGATTGATGAATTTGGCAGCAGGAATGTCAATATCTCGCTGCCTTCTCTGCGTATTGACGCGTTTTCCCTGGACGTTATGAGCCGGGTGCAGGACGTGCGCAAAAGCAGCCTGACATTTGCACCGGAAGCAGGTTCGCAGAGAATGCGGGACGTGATCAACAAAGGATTGACTGAGGAAGTGATCCTGCAGGGGGCACGGGAAGCTTTCCATGGCGGCTGGAATAAAGTTAAGCTGTATTTTATGCTTGGACTTCCGATGGAAGCAGAAGAGGACAGACAGGATATTGCTCATCTTGCAGATGAGATTGCCCGGGAGTATTATGCGATTCCTAAGGAAGAACGTAACGGAAAATGCCAGATTACAGTGAGTACTTCATTTTTTGTCCCTAAACCATTTACTCCCTTTCAGTGGGCATCCATGCATCCCATGGAGGATTATCTGGGCTTTGCGAAGACAGTAAATCATGAAATAAAGGAAATGCTGAATCATAAAAGCATTCGCTACAACTGGCATCAGGCAGATGTCACGCTTCTTGAGGGTGTGCTGGCACGCGGAGACCGCAGGATTGCCGATGTCATATTGGATGCATACAATAATGGAGCTCTGTACGATGCGTGGACAGAATTCTGGAATTATGACAGATGGCTGGCTGCTTTTGATCATACCGGGATTGATATGGATTTTTATACGTTACGTGAACGCGGGGAGGATGAGATTTTCCCATGGGATTTTATTCACGCAGGTGTTTCGAAACGTTTTCTTTTAAATGAATGGCATCGTGCGAAGGAAGCATTGGTGACGCCGAATTGCCGGCAGAAATGTGCCGGATGCGGTGCGGCCTGTTACAAAGGAGGAGTCTGCATTGAAAGCAAGAATTAGATTTTCCAAGCAGGGCAGTATGAAATTCATCGGACATCTGGATGTGATGCGTTACTTTCAGAAATTAATCCGCAGAGCCGGTATCGATGCTGCATACACGGAAGGATTACATCCTCATATGATCATGTCATTTGCTTCTCCTCTTGGGATTGGATTGACAAGCGATGCGGAATATGCTGATATTGAACTGAATTCGCCCATCTCCTCTGAAGAGGCTGTTCGTATGCTGAATCAGGCCGGTACAGAAGAAATGAAGGTCACGGGATTTGTGCAGATTCCGGATGGAAAAGCAAATAAGGCAATGACACTTGTGGCCGCTGCTGACTATGAACTGAAGTTTCGCGACAGTCATGCGCCAGATTTTGACTGGAAGGAAGGACTTTCTGATTTTTTCTCCCAGCCACAGATTTTTGTTATGAAAAAGTCAAAACATTCTGAAAAAGAAGTAGATATACGGCCAATGATCTACGAATGGTCAGTTTCCTTTGATGTTTTGCGCCTGAAGCTGGCTGCAGGCAGTTCAGAAAACCTGAAGCCCGGGCTTGTCATGGATGCGTATCTGAAGCAGAGAGGGATGGAAACGGATCCGTTTGCCTATGAGATCAACCGATGTGAAATTTATGCGGATATCGGTACAGACAAGGAAAAACGCCTTGTGTCTCTGTATGATCTCGGAAAGGAACTTCTGTGAACCACTATATCATCTGTAAAATGCAGGAAAAAATTTTCTCTTTTTTACTAAATGGGGAAAAAGCCGTTGAAATTCACTGCGACGGAGAAAATGAAGATTCCCTGCTGGGAAATATATATATTGGAAAGATTCGCGATATGGTCAAAAACATCGGCGCGGCTTTTGTGGAAATCAGACCGGGGACTGTGTGTTATCTTCCCTTTTCTGATATTGAGAATCCCATTTATACGAAAAAGGGAAGCTCCCCTGGGCCACAGATGGGGGATGAGCTTCTTGTTCAGGTTTCTCGTGACGCGATAAAGAGCAAATATCCTTCTGTGACGACAAACCTGACGCTGCATGGGAAATATATTCTTCTTACCACAGGGAATCGGCGGATCAGCGCATCTTCCAAACTGAAAAAAGACGAAAAGAAACGGCTGACCGGTATTGTGGAAGGACTGGAATCTCAGCTTATTGAGGAAATTAAACCTTCTGTTTATTCAGATATTCATGGTAACCCGGACGAGGATCGTCAGTCTGAAACAAATGCTTCGAACCGCTTTTTTGGCTGGCTGCTTCGTACGAATTCACAGGATGCAGATCAAAAGACAATTGAAGCCGATATGCGAAGGCTTCTCATACAGCTGCAATCTCTGCTTCAGACTGCTCCTCACCGTGTCTGCTTCAGCTGCCTGTTATCCGGTCCTCATCCCTGGGTTGCTCGATTATCTGATCTTTACCAGACCTCAGCGGACTGTATTTTGACGGATGATAAGACCATATGGAATGAAATCATGGATTATGTATCGGTTTACCAGCCGGATGATCTTCAAAAGGTCTCATTTTATCAGGACCCGCTGTTGCCGCTTTATAAGAAATATTCTCTTGAAAGAAAGCTGAAAGAAGCTGTATCGGAACGAGTCTGGCTGAAATCGGGCGGCTATCTGGTCATACAGCCTACGGAAGCGCTGACTGTGATAGATGTAAATACCGGAAAATATGAGGGAGCCGGCAAAAACCCGCAGAAGGCTTTTTATAAGATTAACCTGGAAGCTGCATGTGAAGCTGCCAGACAGATTCGGCTTCGCAATTTAAGCGGTATCATTCTGATTGATTTTATTAATATGGATTCAGCCGACAACAATAACAAACTTCTGGAATTTCTGAATGAACTGCTGAAACAGGATCCGGTTAAGACGGTTCTCGTAGATATGACCCGTCTTTCGCTTGTGGAAATTACACGTATGAAGAAAGAAAAACCGCTGCATGAGTTGGTGTAAAGAAATCGAGTATCCCTGTTTTTCTGTATTTATGTGTTTACAGAACTCCTTACATTTATCCCGATATTCGTATTTGGCGGATCTCAGGCAATTGTGGCAGATATTGTCAAATAAAATTCTTTACAAAATGTGATGGAAAGTATATAATCTATAAGTCGAGTCTGTCGAGACAGATCATATTTTGATCGGGAGGATACCATGGAAACAGAAGTACAAAAAAATGATGAAATCACAATAGACTTAGGAGAAATTTTTCTATTTATTTTAGGTAAAATCGGTTATGTGATCCTTGCTACCGTACTATGTGCTGTAATTTCTTTTATAATCACTTATTGGTTTATCACCCCCCAATACACCTCAACTGCTAAAATATATGTGTTAAACCGCCAGTCAAATGAAAGTGTTACAAGCAGCGATATCACAAGCAGTACATATCTGACGGAAGACTATATTGAGATGATCCAGAGCCGTACGGTAATTGAGTCGGTGATCGAGGATCTTGATCTGGATCTCACATATAATCAGCTGCTGAATGTAGTTACTGTATCTGCTCAGTCGGATACCCGAGTCATAGCTATCAGTGTGACGGATCCGGATCCGGGCATGGCACGTGATATTACAGATGCGATCTGTCAGGCTTCTGTCAGTCATATAAAACAGATTATGGAGCTGGAGTCTGTTAATATTGTCGACGAAGCAAATACTCCGACTGAAAAATCCAGCCCAAGTATCACAAAAAATGTTATGATGGCGGCGCTTTTGGGTTTGGTTGCTTCGATAGGCATTCTTGTAGTGATTTTTATTCTCGATGATAAGGTGAAGACAGCCGAAGATGTAGAGCGATATCTCGGAATCAGTGTATTAGGGACAATGCCGTTGGATGAAACACTGGTACGTGAAAAGAAAAAAATAAAATCAAAAAAGAACAAAGTGAAGAGGAAGGGCTGAGTCGATGAAACACATAGATATTAAAAAGCCGGAACTGAATTACTACAGTGCGGAAGCATGCAAGTCATTGAGAACCAATCTTCAGTTTTGCGGAAGCGATAAGAAAGCTATTGTTTTTACTTCCTGTACCCAGAACGAAGGCAAAACATATGTGATTCTCAACCTGGCGATTTCTCTTTCTGAGATTGGCAAGAGGGTTTTACTTCTGGATGCAGATCTCAGAAAGTCTGCTTTACTGGGACGTGTTGATGTAACCACATCCGTGAAAGGTATGACTCATTTTCTTTCAAGACAGGCTTCTCTGGTTGATATTATCTGTCAAACGAATATACCGAATTTCTTTATTGCGTTTGCCGGACCGGTACCGCCAAATCCGTCAGAGCTTTTGAGCGGTTCATATTTTGAACATATGCTTATCGCGTTGAGAGAAAGCTATGATTACATACTCATCGATTCACCGCCTCTTGGCAGCGTTGTTGACAGTGCAATCATTGCCAGCAAATGTGACGGGTCTGTTATCGTGATAGAAGAAGGCTGGAACAGTTACCGTTTTGAGCAGGATATTAAGAGACAGCTGGAAAAAACCGGCACGCCGATTCTCGGCGCTGTCATTAATAAAGTGGATTACAGCAAGTCAAATCATTATGGATATTATGGTAAATATGGTAAATACGGTAAATATGGTAAATATGGAAACAAGTATTACGGAGAATTAAATGATTCACAGGTAAAGTAATACATATGAAATTTCAGTCCAAATTTATGATAAAAATGTAAAAAATAATGTCAAGCGTTTTTGAAAATGTCCTGAAAAATTTTTAACATAAGCCCCGGAG
>JAJQIL010000143.1 GCA_021199235.1 Lachnospiraceae bacterium
AAACTCTGGATATTTGGCGTGCTTTAAAAATCGGCTGTGAATGGTAACCTTAGCTATGCTATTTATTGTATGAAACTGTATTACCCAAAACATACAAGACTCTGAACAAATTCCTTTATGAAGCAGGGGTGAGCAGCACCCGCGCGGCCTCTTCAGAATAATACTGTGCCTGCGCGTGCCAGAGCTCATAGTATTTGCCAGACTCATCCAGGAGCAGATCCTCGTGCGTCCCCTGCTGGACGATTTTTCCCTCGTGGAACACGGCAATCTCATCGCAGAACCGGCAGGACGAGAGCCGGTGGCTGATAAAGACGGCAGTCTTATCCGTGACGATCTCGTTAAATTTACTGTAAATCTCCGCCTCCGCGATCGGGTCAAGCGCCGCGGTCGGCTCATCGAGGATGATGAACGGCGCATCCTTGTAAAGCGCCCGGGCGATGGCGATCTTCTGCGCCTCGCCGCCGGAGATTTCCACACCGTTCTCGGTAAAATCCTTATAAAGCTGTGTGTGAAGTCCCTCCGGCATGGATTCCAGACGGTCGCCGAAACCCGCGTCGTTCAATGCCTTTGTCACTTTTTCCGCATCGTAAGTCATACTGCCCGCGACATTGTTTCCCAGCGGCTGTGAAATAAGCTGGAAATCCTGGAACACGACCGAAAAAATCCCCATGTAATCACGATAATTGTATTTTCGGATGTCGATCCCATTTAAAAGGATCTGTCCTTCCTGCGGATCGTACAGGCGGCAGAGCAGCTTGATAAATGTGGTCTTACCGCTGCCGTTTTCGCCCACGATGGCCAGCCGTTTGCCGATCCGGAACTTCATGGAGACATTTTTCAGCGCCCAGTTTTCACTCGCCGGATATTTAAAAGAGACATTGCGAAATTCCACCTCATACTTCCGGTCGGAGCGTTTTTCCGTGGTCAGGCTGCCCTGATACATGGCGTTCGGAATGTCCAGAAATGTAAAGATCTTTTCTGTGAACTCCGTGTTGACTTTCATCCCGCCGTACACCTCCAGCAGCGCGTAAATGTTGCCCGCAAGTGCCGTGGCCGCGCCCACGTACTGTGTGATGCTGCCGACATCAAACGCGCCGCCCCAGGCCTTTAAGCATGTGAAAATATACATATAGCCGGTGATCAGTGTGGAAATGCAGACGCCAAGCCCCGCGTAAACGCCCATGGAGCCTCTCGAGAGCCGGCCGATCTCACTGTCCGCTCCGAACGGATTTTCCCCGTTCAAATATGAATGAATGATATTCTGCTGCTCGTACATCCGAATATCCGTGTGCCGTTCTCTTTGAAACGACAGAAACCCAAAGTAACTGAACACCCGGTTTCCAAAGGTAGCTGTCTCGGTCATGTTCATCCAGTAGCTCTCTGATTTTGTATAAAGCCTCCCGGCCAGAGCACTGACGCCGATCAGCACAATTGCGGATAAAAGAAGAAACAGCGGGCTGTTCAGCACCGTCAGGGAGCCAGCTTTTTCAGGAACAGATGAGGTAAAAAGCCCGGTGATCAGCACACAGCCGCTTATGACGCCGAGGACACCTGTCACGCAGGATTCATAGTAATAAGGAATTCTTCCAAAGCCCCAGCTGGCCCAGTTCTCATTCTGAGCGATCTGCGCTCTGAGATCGTGCGTCTCCTGCTTATCAATATCCGCGTAATCCATCGAAAACATTTTTTCGCAGTACAGCTTTTCCTTGCGTCCCCAGGTATCATCGATCAGCGTCTCTTTTCTCTGATAGAAAAAGGCATTGAAGACCGCAAGAATTCCTGTGACGATCACGAACGCGATCACCCACTTCCAGAGAACCTCCGCCCTGCGCGCTCCGGCAAGCTCCGAGAGGATCTGTGCGGAGAAGAAAACGGTCGCATAGGGCTTCACTGCAGAAAAAAGGCGGCAAGTGTGATCGTCGGGAACAGTTTTCGATTGATTCCATTCAGTTCCTTTATCCCGCGCTTATGAACCTCCAGGGTATGTGCAAACTCTCCTTTCATCAGGATTCCCTCCATTCAATATAATATGACTCAATCAACAAAAAGGAATGCTGCTACGGATTGCTACGTGCTTCGCACTCCCGCATCTCCGCTGCCAGTCTCCTCTACCGCTCCGGTGAGGGCTAAACAGACATCCACCGGATGTCCAGAGCCTGTATCATCATAATACCGGCTCTGGATCTCAAAGAGCTTCGCGTACTCTCCTCCAAGAGAAAGCAGGCTCTCATGCGTGCCTTCCTCCGCAATCCTTCCGTCCGCGACAAAAATGATCCGGTCGCAGAAGCGGGTGGACGCCAGACGATGTGAGATAAATACAGAGGTCTTATCCTTTGTCATGTCGTTGTATTTCATATAAATGTCATTTTCGGCAATCGGGTCGAGCGCCGCGGTCGGTTCATCCAGCACCAGAATGGGGCCGTCCTTATACAGAGCCCTGGCGAGCATCAGACGCTGCGTCTGGCCGCCGGAGAACAGGACGCCGTCCAGAAAGACGTCTCTGCCCACATGGGTGTTGATGCCGTTCGGCAGCTCCTCGATTGTTTTGGTAAGTCCTGCCTTATCCAGACAGTCCCGCACCCGGTCATAATCGATATCTTTAGTAGTCTGCGCAACATTTTCCGCAACGGTCACATCCAGAACGGAGTATTCCTGAAATACCGCGCTGAAAAGCCTGTAATATTCGCGGCGGTCGAACGTACGGATATTCTTTCCGTTCAGGAGCACGCGCCCCTCTGTCGGATCAAAAAGACCGCAGAGCAGCCGCACCAGCGTGGTTTTTCCGGCGCCGTTCAAACCTACGACCGCCAGCTTCTCACCGGGGCGGATCACAAGACAGACATCATGAAGAGTGTCAGACTCCGCGCCCGGATAACGGAATGAGACATGCTCCAATTCCAGTTCATACGCAGCTTTCCGCGATGATTCGCCTTCTTCCTGATCAGAATCAGATCGTGCATGCACACAGGAATCTGCAGACATGGCTGTGGATAGGTCCGGCACCGTCTCTCCCCCTTCAAAGCGGAACGGTTCCGGATACTCCAGAAACTCCCGAACGGAACAGATATCCAGACTGTCCTTGTGCAGCCGGATGAGATCCTTCAGGATTTCCATGACCCAGTTTGAAAACGTTGAGACGGCTGTAAAATACAGCACAAATTTCGAGACCGGCAGGTTTTCGTTCAGCGCCAGATTGATCAGATAGACATAGGCAATGCCGTTTCGTGCCAGAGTAAGCACTGCTTCCGTCAGACCCGCCGCCAGACGCTTTTTCTCCACCTTCAGCCGCCATGTCAGGTACAGGTCATGTACGGAATCCAGCAGGTCGTTCAGCCAGTCCTGCAGGCCAAAAATGCGAATGTCCTTTGCGAGAACCACCGACTGAGATTTGTCCCGAATATATTTCTTTTTCGTGTAATATTCAGACTCCTCTTTCCTGTGCTCGTATTCCCAGTTATCCGAATACCGGGATACCAGAAACCCGGCGGCGCAGGTCGCGATGATCACGAGCGTCAGCACCGGAGTCAGGTTTGAAAGGATGGTCAGGCAGATCAGAAACCCGCCCGCATTCTTTAACAGATTGGTCAGGCCCTGCCAGATATACTCTGTCGCCGAAGCGTTGCTTCCGGTCGCGTCATCTGCTTTTTCGCGCAGCTTCATGAAATCAGCATCCAGCGTATTGGGGAACGATGTGGTATTGCTCTTATCCGCGAGCATGCCTACAATCTCCGTCCGGACATCAACCCGCGCATACACGGCTCCGGTAGAAAAATATTGTTTGATTCCCTGCGTGAAAAACAATGCCGCTGTAAAAAACAGAATCGTAAGGATCAGGCTCTCCATGGAAGCATGCTGCTCTACCAGCTCCAGAATCTCCGGCGCGATGTACAGCTGCGCCAGGTTATAAAGGATTTCAAACACTGCGGTCAATACACAGATCACCAGCACACGTTTGCGCACCCTCCAGGCGATCCGGATCATCCATGCGACGTTCTGCAATATTCCATATGCGGGCTTTGATTCACGGCTGGTTTTCATTTTTGATTCCATTATCTGTTCACCTCGTATGTCCTGTCATGCACGGTAACTGTTCCGTTCCATGCTCCCACTATACCATAAAAAAGAATGCGCCTTGGCGCATTCTCGCGCCGTTGCTGAGCGCCAGTGGCGCTCGTTTAGCAACGACCGAAGCGGAGCGTAGACGCGGTCGCACTAGCGACGTATTTCCATACGCGCGAGTGCGCTCTCCACTCCGTTCCGGTCGGCGCTAAGCGGATGTCCACTGGACATCCAGCGCCCCCGCGGAGCGTTTTGTGATATAGGGAACGAAGTTTACTATATCACAAAAAACAGCCCCGGTTGAATCCGGGGCTGAATTGTCATATCAGAGGGCTGAAACATTATTCCAGAACGTATATCACCCCATTTTCTTCATACAGATCCGTAAGCACAATATCCTCATCATTGCACTTAATCGTCCGGTTCTCGCAGTATATAGAATAAATGCCGTTCTCCTGCAAATCATCCAGTGCGTCCGCGTCGAATTCATCAGCGATATAGACCGGTATCATCTGCAGCAGGATTTCCGCGCAGCCCAGATCCTCAGAGTAAGACACCAGGCTGTTGACCGAGGATTTGCAGAAGCCATCCTCCGTATCGATATAGGACGTGCGGATCTCTCCGCTTTCCAGTTCGTAATAATGCTGCACGTCGAAGCTGCTGTTCATCATATAGTCGCGCAGAAATACGATGCTTTTGGGGCCTTCGTACTGCATGGAAGCCGCCTGGTAAACAGTCTGATCCACCCGGTCGTAGATGGCAAATGACCATTCGGTGCCGCTGGTATCCAGGTTGCGGACAAAGCCGTCGTAGCTGGAAATCGCACCCAGCGTATAGCCATTTTCAATCAGCGTATCCGCAATGTAATCGATGATAAACGCATTCTTCATCCAGAAAAAATCGATGTAGCTGATAAAGCCGGTCTCTTCTGCATACGCCAGATACTCATCCGAGACAGAAAGCAGGATGGTATTATTGCCCAAAAGCTGCAGCTGAATGTGTTCGTCAGAGCAGGCATAAGAAAGGACTTCCGCAAAATACTCCGCGACCTCCTCATTCTGATAAGGATCATATTCCGCCGTCTCCCAGTCGTCGCTGCAGTAAAACAGATTGTTGTATTCGGTATAGATCGGCCCCAGATACAGCTGTCTGCCTCCGGATTCCTCCATCAGCGCAAACGCGTTGTAAAGAACGTCGTCCACCACGATTTCCTCATTCGGGTGCGCGTTGATATAGCAGACATTATAGACGCCGTCATAGGTCTCCTCGTTGTGAAAATTCTGCCAGGCCGTCTCCAGAGCCGACGTGTAAAGAGAAACCAGTGCTTTTTTCTCCGCTGTGGCAGAAATGCCGCCCGCACCAAGATAATACTCGAAAATGAACTCGCTGCCGCCATTGTCGGAGGATGTGGAATCCGCCTCGATCTCCTGCCAGCCGTCGTTCGCATTTAAAAGTCCCAGCACGCCCTGTACGAGCAGGGTGATGCCCACGATTGCAAAGATAACGGTAAAAAACAGACGCAGCTTCCAGTGTTTCTCAGAAACCTCTGCTTTCTTCACCGGCTTCGGGTCGGATGGCTTACGTTCTTTTATGGTACGTTTCATGCTATATGGCTCCATTCAATAAATCGAGTAGAGTGATTTTATGATTTTCTTAATCTCTCTTGAATATTCGAGGCACTGTACAAAACATTTATCACAATTACCGTATCACCACGAATAACAAAAAACACGGAATAATTATCTACCGACATCCGCCGTATCTCCCGGGAATGTTCAGGTTCGGACTCCATTATTTTGATACGTTCCGGTAATACCGCCAAAGTCAGAATGGCGTCTGCGATTCGATTGTATTGCCCCAAGGCATTTTCAGGGGAAAGCAATGTATGCGCAATATAATCATATATTTGTTCCATATCAGATATGGCATCTTCCGTAATCCGAACATCGTATTGCTTCATTTAGTGGCTCTCCCTGAACTTTGCAAACACATCTTCCGCTTTCTGCACATTTCCCGCTTCCAGCTCATCATATCCCTTTTGCAGCTTCATATGAATTTCTTCCGTAGTCATCAGATCCGCATTCACCGCCTCTGGAGCTTTAGGCAAAGCAACTGTAAATGGAATGCCTCCCGTCAGAGAAATCTGGTTCAAATACATATCAATAGCTGTGGACATCGGAATACCCAATTTTGACAAAACCACTTCCGCTCTTTGTTTTACCGTTGGATTTACTCTCAGATTTAAAGTAGCTGTTTTTTCCATTAGGACAGCACCTCCTTTTTCGAGGAAATTGTAACGCAAATGTCTTTACAAGTCAACCGTTATCTTAGATGAAGCTCAATCGGACAGGGGAACGCCTTTTTGTCCAGACCGAAGCGGAGCGGAGACCCGCGTCCGGCTTTAGCCGGAATAATTCCTTACGCGGCCGTGTGCATAAAAAGCTGCCAGCACCAATTGAGCGTCTGACAGCTTCTGATCTTATATAATTGCCAGCCCAAGGAAGAGCAGGAAGATGACAATGATTACCGCCAGCGTGATCAGACCGGCGATCGCGCCCTTCTTGCAGGCATGGTAGTTGCGGTAATACTGTTTGTGTTTAAATATCTGCGCGACAATCAGCGCGATGATCGGCAGACAGAACGACAGGAACACGTACAGCTTGCTTCCGGTGTCGTGCACCGGAGCCTTCAGGAACTGATCGTCCGCTGAAGTAAGGCTCCCATCCTTTTCTTCCTTTGGTGCTTCCTCGCCCGGCTTCAGGATACGAATCGGCTGCAGGGTCTCGCCCTTTTCACGGATGCGCTTATATTCCTCAATTTCCTTTTTGTTGCCGTACACGTAGTGATCATGCCCGATGTTGACCAGTTCCGGGCCGTCCACACTGTAATCGTGGATGGACGGATCGTAGGTGTAAAGCACTTTGTTTTTCTCCAGCTGCGGATCCGGAATCGGAATCGCGGAGATCAGCGAGTGCGTATACGGATGCAGCGGGAAGTCAAACAGTTCCTCCGCCTCCGCCACCTCGACGATGTTGCCCTTGTAGATTACGCCGATGCGGTCGGAAATGAACCTTACGACGGAAAGGTCATGCGCGATGAACAGGTAAGTGACGTCTTTCTCTTCCTGAAATTTCTTCATCAGGTTCAGCACCTGTGCACGGATGGAGACGTCAAGTGCGGAGATCGGCTCGTCGGCCACCACCAGCTCCGGCTCCATGACCATGGCTCTCGCCAGACCGATCCTCTGACGCTGTCCGCCGGAGAACTCATGCGGATACCGGGTCAGGTGTTCCTTTAAGAGTCCCACTTCCTCAATGATATTTTCCACCTTGCGGACACGGTCCGCCTCATTCTCATACAGATGGAAATTGTACAGGCCCTCGGATACGATATAATCGACCGTAGCACGCTCATTCAGCGACGCCGCCGGGTCCTGAAATACCATCTGGATATTCCGGATCACCTCCCGGTCAAGGGAATGCGGAATCTTGCCGGAAATACGCACGCCCTTGTACTGGATCTCACCGGCCGCGCATGGGTTGACGCGGATGACCGCGCGCCCGATGGTCGTCTTGCCGGATCCGGACTCGCCTACCAGAGAAAACGTCTCGCCCTTGTAGATATCAAAGGAAGCGTTTTTCACGGCATGCACCGCGTTCTCGCCTTTTCCAAATGTAATGTCCACATTTTTTACGGATAATAAAATCTCTCTGCCTTTTTCATCAATCGGCCCGTGCTCCGGCAGATGGGACGCACTGGCTCCCTGTTTCTGATTCTGATTCGCCACGTTCTACTCCCTTTTTCTCTATTCTACAGGTGAAAGCCTCTGATGTCCATCCACGGTAATATGCAAGCATACCTCGTGTCTGTCCATTGAGAACGCTTTCACGCCAAATGGTATGCGTCCAGCAATTTCTGATGAATGTCCCGGATGGCCTCCGGACCCTCGACCTCCGGAGCATCCTCATCCAGCAGCCAGGTCTTCGCGAAATGCGTTTCGGTGACCGGGAACATCGGCGGCTCCTCCAGTGTGTCGATCTTCATACAGTATGGGTTTCTGGGAGCAAAGGCGTCGCCCACGATCTGATTGTACAGAGAAGGCGGTGTACCTGTGATGGAGTAGAGCTTTGTGTTCCGCTGCGCAAGCTGCGGCAGCGAGGACAGCAGCGCCCAGGTATACGGATGCCGCGGGTCATAAAAGACCTCCTCCACCTTGCCGAGCTCGACAATCTGCCCGGCGTAAAGCACAGCCACGCGGTCGGCAATGTTCGCCACGACGCCGAGGTCATGCGTGATAAATACAATCGTAAAGCCCAGCTCTTTCTGCAGGTCTTTTAAAAGCTGCAGAATCTGCGCCTGAATGGTCACATCCAGAGCTGTCGTCGGCTCGTCGCAGATCAGGATCTTCGGCTGGCAGGACAGCGCGATCGCAATGACGATTCTCTGACGCATACCGCCGGAATACTGGAACGGGTAGTCGTCAAAACGTGCTTCCGCGTTCGGGATACCGACCTTGTGCATCAATACCAGCGCGCGCTTTCTCGCCTCTCCCTCGGAGCAGCCCTGATGCTTCATGATGATCGAAGTGATCTGCTTGCCGATCGTGATGATCGGGTTCAGGGAGGTCATCGGATCCTGGAACACCGTGGCAATTTTTTTCCCGCGGATATGGCTCCAGTCTTTCGCGTATTTGACATTGGCAAGGTTCAGCACGCAGGTACCGTGCATAGTAGCCGCGCAATGCGCAGCATTCTTTGAATCGCGGCTACGATTTGCCGCCGAGCTGCGGCGAGGGGGCGCTTCCGAAGCATCCGCCGTCTCATCCAGATATTTCACACGGAACGCGACCGTATCAAAGACCTTATTCCGCTCAATCTCATCATCCAGATCAACACCAATCTGCATTGCCTTTTTCAAAGCCTCAAGCAGATCGCGGCAAAGCTTCCGCCGCTGTCTGGAATCATACCTTCCGATAGAAAGGTAAATCTCCTTTGCGAGAATCTCGTTGCGTTTTCTGGTCTTCTCCGAGATCTCACCCTGGATCAGCTTATCATACTCCGCCTGCAGCGCGGATTTTTTCTGCTCATATTCCTTCAGGAACGCACTGTCCAAAGAAGCCTTGTGTTCCTGCTCCTTTAAAAGCTGCGCGTCCTTCTTCTGTACCGCTTTGATCTGTTTGTCCAGCGCGGAGATCTGCGCAGACATTTCATGAATCTTTGATTTCTCCTGATGCGGATCAAGAGTCTGTTTCTCATTATACAGATCAGTCCGTTTCGCGACCAGGTCATCCAGTTCTTTCTTTTCCTTCGCCTGTTCTTCCTCACTTAAAGATTCACGGCGATGTTTCTCCGATTCCAGTTCCTGAAGCTTACGATATACAGCAGCGCCCAACTCCAGCTTCGAATCCTTGTCGAGGCGGTTCTGCACGGACTGGATCAGCCTGCGTGCTCTGCCGTTGACCGGCACAACCGTATCGGAAAGCTCCTCATCATTGAACAGGATCGTACCCTGGTCAATAAAGCCGTTGGCATCATTCATACCGGAAAACGTCTTTGTAAATACGGATTTTCCGGAGCCGGACTCGCCCACGATCGCGATGGACTCGCCCTCATAGATATCAAGGGAAATCCCGCGGATCGCGGTCAGCACACGCCCGCGCACCCGGAATTTCACCCACAGATCTTTCACTGATAACAGTACCTTTTTCTCTTCCATAGCTCCGTCCCCCTACATATGCGTTCTCGGGTCTGTCGCGTCGCCCAGATTCTGACCCACGACATACAGAACGATGGTAATAATGGCCACGACCGCCACCGGGCTCCAGAACTCAAACTCCCAGCCCGGCGTCACCATCGCGCTCTCTGCCGCATAAATCAGGCGGCCCAGTGACATCTCCGAAAGTCCCATGCCGATGTAGGCAAGAAACACCTCGTAGGAAATATAGGACGGAATCTCTGTCGCCGTCAGCGTCACGACTACAGAAGTCATGAACGGCAGGATGTTCTTCATCGCAATCCGCACCGAGCTGGACCCCAGACATTTTGACGCCAGATTGTACTCACGGTCACGGATGATAATGACCTGTGTTCGAATGAAGTAAGCGACAAACAGCCACTCGGTGATCGTCAGGGAGAGCACCAGAGTCCAGAAGCTCGCCCCCAGGATCATGACCAGGACGGAAATTAACAGGATCATCGGCAGGTTACCGATGATGTTGTAAATCGGGATCATGATGGAATCCATCCTTCTGGAAAAGCCCCAGAGAGCTCCGACAACTGTGCCGATCGTCAGGTTGATCGCCGCACAGACGAACGCCAGAGACACCGAAATACGCGCGCCGTTCCAGACCGCGTCAAAGGTGGACTGTCCCGAGCTGCCGGTTCCGAGGATCCAGTGAATGTTGTAACCCAGCTGCTTCATCGCCGCGAGCGGGCCCAGGTGCTTTGTCGTGGAATCCATCAGGTTCCCGAAACGGTCATAATCCACCAGAGCCGGATAGAGGTAGGTGAACAGCAACAGCACAGCCAGCAGCGCAAGGATGACATAATTGATTTTCTTTCGGAAAAATACACGGAATACGGAATTCCAGTAGGAGTACCGCGGAGCGGTAATTTTTTCAGATTCCAGATCGTTGTGCTCCACCGGGGCAAACAGTTCCTCTTTGGTCATCCCGTATTTTTCATAATCTACTCTGCTCATAAGCTCTTACCTGTCTTTCGATGTAAATGAAATTCTCGGGTCAACCACGGACATCAGAACGTCTCCGAGGATGATGGAGATCACGGACAACAGCGCGTAAAACAGGGTCACACCCACGATTACACCGTTGTCGTACTTGTTGATCGCGTCTGTCAGCAGGTTGCCGGCGCCGGGAACAACGTACACACGCTCTGTGATGATCGCGCCAACCAGTGCGCCCAGAACGCTGCCCGGAATCCCCTGTACGATCGGGATGACCGCGTTCTTGAAAATATGCCTGCTGAAAATCTCATTCTCCGTCAGGCCGCCTGCCCGCGCAAACTTTACATAATCCGCGTTCATCTGATCGATCATATAACGGCGCAGCCACTTCATCAGACTCGCGATGGATGGCAGAGCAAGAGAAATGACAGGCAGCACATACATCGTCCATTTCAGGTTTTCCACATTGAACGTCGTCGGCAGACCGATCTTGCCGCCGATCGCCTTAAACAGGAAAATATAAGCCAGCGACGGTACCGCGATGATAAAGATCACGTAAACCGTTCCGATCTGATCGATCCAGGTGTCCTTCTTTCGCGCCATCACAATGCCGAGCGGCACACCAAGCATATAGGAAAGGAATACCGCCAGAATACCGATGATGAAGGAATATCCGATCTTGGACGCACCCTTCTTTACCGTCTGCACACTCGTATAATCGTCCGTATAACGGCTCTCATAGACCAGACTGGTCTCCAGAGAACCAGCCAGATACGTCGCCGAATGAAGGTCGTCCGCGCTTTCCTCTGTCAGGCCGGTCGGATAGGTAATCGTACTGGTCACATAGCCTCCCTGACTTCTGGTCATGGTCGTAAAAACATCCACGCCGGTATTGACCGTATAGGAGGTCCCCAGATTGATCGACACCAGATTCTGGTGAATAAACGGGAACTTCGACGTCATATACAGCAGATACTTATGCGTCGTCCCGTTCCCCATTATAGCCGGCGAAAGTTTATCGCCGCCGTAAACCGGGTCATAGAGAGTAAATGTCAGCCCCCGCTCCCCGATATCTTCTTCTACATTATGAATATTATCCACTGTGATCATTCCGCTGAAATAGTTCCACAGTCTGGTGAGCAGCGAAACATTTTTATAAGCAAAGAGCTGCTGCTGGCCGCCGGTAGCGACTTTCTTCGCATTCATCATCACAGCGTCCAGCCGCGTCACCGTATAGCCGCGCGACTCATAGTATTCGGTAAATTTCTGTACATATTCGGATACCAGATCAGAATCCGCCTCCGCGGTTCGTCCGAAGCTCACCGCTGAACTCCGGGTATCCTCATCGATCTCTCCCTCATCGACGAGCATCGTCATATAATCAGAATACGTCACATAGTCCAGATATCCGTATTCCTCCCATTTCGAATATTTATAGGCCACCTTCTGGTTGTTGCTCTGGTGGGTGTAAGTCGTATCCGAAGCAAATACCAGATCCCGGTTCAGAAGGGAATACACCAGGACCATAACACAGGCCACCACCACCATCACAGACAACAGGCCGGTAATAATTCGCTTGATTAAATATTTTGCCACTGTCCCTCACCCGTTCTCTTAACGAAACGACCGCAGGATTTTGGAGTCCATCCAGCCTCCTGCGGCCCCTGTTTTATATATTCTTTTCCATCAGCACAGCTTAGAGGCTACAGACCGCCTGCTGTGCTGAACTGGTTTTTAGAAGATTCCGAAGCACTTCGTGGTGTAGCCTTCATAGTCCGGAAGCAGCGTATCCAGATAGGTGGACGGATCGCCATAGTCCGGGCCCCAGCCTGTGCCGTCGTTGATATCGCAGTTCTGCTCATATCCATAGGACGGATAATAGGTTGCATAATACCATCCTGTGTAATCGCCGCCGTCTACCATGTTGATGATCACGACGCCGCCCAGAGCGGACTCAACGGACTGCTTAAGCGCGTTCGCGCGGTTCGTATAGATCTCACTCTGAGACGGATATACGATGTCCAGATAAATCGGGTTCTCAGCGCTGATCTCCAGACCTTCCTCCGCCAGCTCTTCGATTGCTACCTCAAGCTCAGCTACCGCGTTGTCCACGTTGTACCAGCCGTCATAGCCGTCGCCGCTGCCGTTGCCCTCGTCCGCGTCCGCATCGTAAACGGTAATCGCCACGCCGTCCGCATCGATCTGTGCCTGCATGATCACGCCGTAATACGTACCTGCCTCAAAGGTTGTCGCCTCGCCGTTGATGTCGATGGTCACGTCCTCTTCAAGAGATACGAAATTCCACGGGGTAAGAGAATTGCGCAGGGATGTCTCTTTCAGGTCTTCACCTGTCGTCTGCGCGTTGATGGAAGCGCGGTCAGTCGCAAAGGAAACCGCTCTTCTGAAGTGTACGTTCTGCATTGCCGTATTCGCTCTCTCCACATCCTCTTCTGTCTTGGAAGAAGCCGCAGTCGTGCCGTCGTTGAAGTTTGCGAGAGCGATACGATTCAGATTGTAATCATTGTAATAAGTCGTCGCATTCGTTGATGTAACGATCGCGTAATCATCAAAGACACCATCAGCCACTGCCAGCTCTACGATCTCCTGAGACAGGGTCACATAGTCTACATCGCCCGCGGTAAAGTCTGTGTAATACTTGGTCGCATCGCTGCCGTCATTGTATTTCCAGGTGATCGTCTGAAGATTCACCGCGTCCGCGTTATAATAGGTCGGGTTCGCTTCGTAAACAATCGAGCTGCCTTCAGTCAGGCTGGTCACCAGATACGGACCGCAGTAAGCGATGGTATCCGGGCTCTTGCCGTAATTGTAATCTGCTGCGGAGGAATCATACTCCAGACCGAACTTGCCGCCCTGAGACGTGTAGTACGTACGGCTCATCGGAGCGAACACGCCGTAGCCAAGCATGGAAAGGAAATAAGAGCACGGCTCTGTCAGTGTGTAAACCAGTGTATAGTCATCTACAGCCTCGACGCCAACCTCGGAGAAATCTGTGATCTCACCGCTGATGTACTCAGTCGCGTTCACAATAATACCCTCTACCAGGTATTCCAGACCGCCCTGTGCGTCCATCATGTGCTGCATACCTGCTACCCAGTCGTCCGCTGTCACGGTGTCAACCTCTCTGCCCTGGGAATCTACCCATGACACGCCCTCGCGAATGTGGAAGGTATAGGTCAGTCCGTCGTCAGAAACCTCATAGCTCTCTGCCAGTGCCGGCTGAAGTTCATTTTCATTGTCATACATCATCAGACCGTCATAGGTCGGAACGATCTTTTCAGAATCCGCAGAAAGGGAGGTCGCCAGAACATCCCAGGTCACAGCGTCCGTCGCATACGGAAGGCTGAACGTATCCTGCAGCTCATATCCATGCTCCTCCAGATATGCCTTCGCCTCATCCGTATATGTCCCGGTGCCGCGAAGCTCATTCCAGAGAGCTTTCAGCTCATAATAGTCGTCATAAGTAATTGCCTCTGTTGTAACAAGGCCTGAATAATATCTCTCTGTGTCATTGCCCCACAGTACAGATGTGATCGTACCCGGAACAACCTTGGTAATCCGATAATACCCCCCCTGCGTGGTCGTCGGGAGCATTACTGCAGACTCCAGAATCTTCGCCTCAGCGACTGCCATCAGCGCGTACCGCTCAGACACGGTCTCCGCCTCAAGCGCTTCCATATACGCATCATAAAATTCGCCGAGCGCTGCATCATAAATCTCTGTCGACGTCGCCGTATACTCTTCAAAATCGACGCTGACTGTGCTTTCTTCCGCACTGGCAATGCTGGTCATACCCATAACCATTGAAGCTGCCAGAACGAGACTTAAAAGTTTCCTCTTCATTGAAATTTCCTCCTTAATTATTTGCAAAAGAATGATGTGTTTTGCGGTCAGATGTGTGTCTCGCACGGACACAACAGCGAAGAAAAAGCGCTGTCATCCAACGCGTATGCCCTGCCCTGCTGTCTGTCACTGCAAAAAAACACAAATAACAAAAAAGCATTTGTACGTCGTCGTACAACACCGCTTCCCGTAAAAACACATTCCATTCTCTTTCACATGGATTTATTATACATAATCTGACCGTTTTGTCAATCGCGGATTCCGGGAATCACTGGGAAGAAGCAGTCCTCTTATCATCGGCCTGATTTTCTCTCATAGGAGGATCAGACACAGTATTTCTCTGTAGCTTCTTCTCTCCGCTCTTTGCATCTTCCACAGCTTCTTTCAGGCCAGCCATAATGCTTTCATATACGCTCATATGATCTTACCTTTCTGCAGGCAGGACTTCAAACAATCCAAATGCCTTTTTAACGTATTATTTATATGGTTATGTTTCTTTACGCAATCCCGCTCAGATCATAATTCTCCAGCCACTGCTTCGCCTCAGCACACACGCCGCGCAGGCACGCCTCTTCAAACGGACTCTCCAGTCCCGCGTTTTTCAAAAGCTCCGTAAAGGTGCAGCTGCCGCCCTGCGTTGTGTAGGCCATGTATCGTGCCCAGGTGTTGGGAATCGGGCACTTTGCGTCTGCAGTCCGGGCATCCGCAGCCGCTGTTTCAGCATTCGAAGCTTCCGATCCGGAAGCTGCGGCACCGCTTTGATTTCCTGCTCCGGCGCTCTCCCGCAGCTCTTTCTGCATCATCGCCCAGAATTCCAGCGATACGGTCTGCGCCAGACAGTAGTCGATGTAATAGAACGGGAACGAGTAAATATGATGCTGCCGCTGCCAGCCCTCGCCGTCCGCGTAGAACGGGATTTCGCCGTCCAGCTTCATCCACGGCATATAAAGCCTAAGCAGTTCTTTCCAGACGCCGTGCCTCTCGGCCGGGGTCATCTCCGGTTTTTCGAAGACGATGTGCTGGAAATGGTCGACCATCGTACCGTAAGGGATGAAAGTCAGCGCCGACGCAAGGTGGCTGTAATGGAATTTGCGCGTATCCTCTCCAAAGAAGCCTTCCGACCACGGCCAGGATAAAAATTCCATCGACATGGAATGTACTTCGCAGGCTTCCATTCCCGGCCAGCAAGTGGACATCGGCACCCGATCGCGGTTCACGTAATAAGCAAAAGCATGCCCCGCCTCATGCGTCACCACCTCGACATCATGCTGTGTACCGTTGAAATTCGCGAAGATAAAGGGCACACCGTAATCCGGAATGCTCGTACAGTAGCCGCCGCCTTCTTTTCCTTCGGTGCTTAAGACGTCCATCAGACCATTCTCCAGCATCATACTGAAGAACGCGCCTGTCTCCGGAGAGAGTTCGTCATAAAATTTCTTTCCCTGCGCCAGGATCTCATCCGGCGTGCCGCAGGGACGCGGATTCCCGGAGCGGAACTCCAGCACATTGTCCGCGAAGCTCATCGGATATTCCTTGCCGAGGCGCTTCGCCTGCTCCCGGTAGATTTCATCCGCCACCGGCACCAGATACTTCTGCACCGCCTCACGAAATTTCTCGACGTCTTCCTTCGTATAGCAGTTGCGGCCCATGCGGTAATAGCCGAGCTCGGTATAACCGTCATAGCCCAGTTTGCGGCCCATCTCATCTCTCAAATGCACCAGTTCATCGTAGAGGCCATCCAGCTTTTCCTGATTGTCCTTGTACCACTGCCCCTCCGCTTTCCACGCGCTTAAGCGGCGCGCATCGTCCGGGTCGTTTTTGAATGGGGACATCTGCGAGATCGTGTATGTCTTCCCCTCAAACGGAATCTGCGCGGACGCGAGCAGCTTCTCATATTCCTGCGTCAGGTCATTCTCCCGCTGCAGCTGCGGTACGATCTCCGGCGAAAACGTTTTCAGATCAATCTCCGCATTGATAAACATCAGATCTCCGTACTCTGCGGCAAAATCCTGCCGGTACGGGCTCTCAAGCAGCGCCATCGTCCAGGCCTGTCCGTATTCCTGCAATTCGGGCAAAGCAGCATTCCAGAACTTTACCTCGCCGTCGTAATACTCGTCGCGCGTATCAATGGAGTGCCGGATGCTGGCCAGCGACGATAGGGTCGAGGTGTGCTTGTCCAGTTCATCCTTCTGCAAAAATAAATCCCGCGCCTCAGCATAGCTCTGCGCGCCTTTCAGCTTCTCAGTCAGGCGGGCCGTCTGCTGCTTTAAATCCTCTAAATCAGGACGTTCATATGGCATTTCTGAAAAATTCATGTTGATTCTCCCTGTACATTATCTTCTTTTAAGGATTTGATAAACTCTTCTGGGTTATAAACTGTCAACTTCGACTTTTCATAATCTTTGACATTGCGGGTAACAATACAATCCATACCGGAACGAATGGCCGTTTCAATCATGACTGCATCCTCAAAATCGGATGTATCCGAGCTAATCGCATGAAAGACATCCTCTGCAGAGGTATCCAGCATCCCGATTATCGAAAGAAGCTGGTTCAGCCTCAATCTGCTTTCCTTATCACTATGCGTAGCTCTGTGGCTGAGGTAGTAAATATCTGTCGCCGATTTTGCTGTAATGAAACCGGAAATCTGATTTACAGCTGCTAACCTCATAATGTGAACAGCCTCCTGATCGAATGGTTCCCTGCGTTGCAGAAAATCGATGATGACACAGGTATCAAGTAACACTTTCATATTTTGTCCAGCCTTTCCTCAAAGGCTTCCTCCAGAGTAATATCTGATGGAATGCTGCCATAAAGGGAATCTACTATATCGAGCTTATTCTGGTACGGTGATGTCAGCTTTGCAATTGTTTTCCCGTTACGGGTAATAAACACATCTTCTGTCGCAGCCAAAAGCAAATATCTGCTGAGATTTGATTTCAGTTCTGTAGCAGTGATAGACATACGCAAGCCCCCTTCCGTCTTTTCGTAACTGTTCAGATTCCTCACAGCTACGTCTTTTCTATTGTTATCAGCATAACAGAATCGAACGATTCGGTCAATGGTATCGTACGATTTTTTATCCACACATTACTGCACATTCAGGCAATTCTTTTTTATCCATTTTTCTGTTTTGCTCCTTCACAGCGAAAGCTTTACATCATTTCGCACGCGGAAAGCGCCGCCTCGTCCGCCACAATCGTCACATCCTGATGCAGCTGTAATATGGATGCCGGTACCGCAGGCGTCACCGGGCCAAAAAAGGCCTCTTTTACAATCTGTGCCTTTTCCTCTCCGGAAACGGCCACCAGAATCTTATGCGCGCTCATGATCGTCTTGATCCCCATCGTATAGGCCTGGCGCGGCACATCCTTTTCCGAAAGGAAAAACCGCATATTCGCCTTGATCGTACGCTCAGTCAGATTCACGCAGTGCGTTTCCGTCTCAAACGCGATCCCGGGCTCGTTAAATCCGATATGACCATTGTGGCCGAGGCCGAGCAGCTGCAGGTCTACGCCCCCAAGGGAATGTATGATCTGATTGTAATCGGAGCAGGCTTTCTGCGTATCCTCTTCCATCCCGTCCGGGAGGAAGGTGCGGCTCTTATTGATATTTACCCTGCTGAACAGGTTCTCATTCATGAAATAATAATAACTCTGTTCGTTGTTTTTGGAAAGCCCCCGGTATTCGTCCAGATTGACCGTCGTCACCTCTGAGAAGTCGAGATCCCCCTTGCGGTACCATTCGACCAGCTGGCGGTATGCCCCGATGGGTGTCGATCCGGTCGCAAGCCCCAGTACGCAGTTTGGCTTCATAATCACCTGGGCGGAGATAATATTCGCCGCCTTTCTGCTCATATCATTGTAATCCTTTGCCTTATAGATTCTCATGCTCATCTGTCTGTCCCCCCTTGTACTGTAAAAATCATTGCCTGTTCGTAACTGTTCAGTACCTTCAAAGCTGTGTCTGTTCATTTATTATAAACAATGCGATCCGGATGTCAATAAAGTGCCTGTTCATGACATGATTTTCTTCCCGTCGATAAACACAGCCTTCAGATTCAGTTCCGAATCCAGGATGCACAGATCGGCGCAGGCTCCCGCCTGAAGGATACCAATCTCTTTTTCCCGTCCGATCACATGAGCCGGTATGCCAGTCACGGAGGCAACAGCCGCCTCCAGAGGAATTCCGAAAGAAACAGCTCGTCTCAGGGCATCCATCAGGTGAATGGAAGAACCGGCCAGAGTATCGGTACCGGCAAGTACCGCCCTTCCCTCTTTCATGGTGATGGGCTGTCCGCCCAGAGTATAGTCTCCATCCGGCATTCCGGCGCAGCGCAGAGAGTCGGAGATCATGGCCAGCTTCGGTCCAAACATCTGATAAGTCATGCGGATCACGGCCGGATGGATGTGGAGTCCGTCGCAGATCAGTTCGACGGTAGTGCCCGCGTCCGCAGCCGCACCGATGACGCCGGGAGAGCGATGATGCAGCCCCGGCATGGCATTAAAAAGGTGCGTGACGTGGGAGGCTCCGGCATCGCAGGCTGCCATGGCCGTATCATAGTCGGCCGTTGTGTGGCCCAGAGAAACCGTGCATTCCTGTGATGCAACCCGGATAAAATCCATGGCGCCGGGTTCTTCGCAGGCCACCGTCACCAGACGGATCTGACCGCCGGAAGCAGCATTCAGGCGGCGGAACATGGCAATATCCGGAGCGTGAAGATTTTCAGCGGCCTGCGCGCCGCGTTTGGCATGGCACAAAAATGGGCCTTCCAGATTCATACCGGCTATTTTGGCGCCGTCCTCCGGCCTCCGGAAATCGCGAATGGTTTCCGCGGCTTTCTTAAGCTCCGGTTCTTTCAGCGTCATGGTAGTCGGGCACCAGGAAGTCACGCCCCGGGCCGCATAATACTTTGACATGGCGGTAAGTCCTTCCGGACAGCCGTCACTGGCATCCTCCCCCACGGCGCCATGAGTATGGATATCAATGAGGCCGGGGATCGCATAATCCCCACCGGCGTCCAAATCCCCCGGCAGGTCTGCCGGACCCAGGCCGGTGATCTTCGTGTCAAATTCGATGCTTCCCATCCGGAAAGCGCCGTCTGTAAACAGATTGGCATTTACAATACGCATAAGGTCTCCTTCCTGACAACACCCTTTATCATCTCCGGTTGCGGACAAAGGCAGTTTTATGTTATAGTTAAGAAAAATGACAGATATTTATTATCGTTTCATAGCTGTAAAAGACATTGAACAGTTACGACGTTTCCTGTATCTGCCAGCATCGCATTCTGAAAGGAAAATAACATGATTTCGATTGAAATGAAAGTACAAAGCCGTTTTTCTGAGCTCAGCAAAGCAGAACAGAGCGCCGCATCTTATTTTCTGGAGCACAAGGAGGATATTTTCCGCTATCCTCTGGCAACGCTTGCGAAAATGTCCAATACCAGCCAGGGCGCCTGGGTGCGCTTTTGCAAGGATATTGGCTACGACGGTCTCAAAGGGCTGAAAAAAGCGCTTTATGAAGAGACCAGCCAGACAAGCGCGGAGGAATCCGGCGCGGTCTCACCTATCCTCTTCTATGATATCCGGCAATGTACTTCTGTTCAGTCTACCGCAGAATATATCTGCGCCAATGCCGTCCAGGCAATCGAAACAACGCTGAAGCTGCTGAACGAAGAGACTATAGAAAAGGTTGCGGAGCTTCTGATCGCAGCCGATTCCATTCGATGCTTTGGGCTTGCCGCTTCCGGACTTGTTGCGGAAGATCTGTATTCCAAATTTTTAAGGCTTGGCTATCATGCCTTCTACGCAAAGGATTTACACATGGCCTACTCGTCTGCCGCTACCAGTACGCCTTCTGACGCCGCGATCCTCATCTCCAATTCCGGTGAGACAGAAGAGATCCTGCGGATCGTAAAGCTTTTGAAAGCGTCTTCCACTCCCACCGTCGCGATCACCCGGTACGGCATCAATAATCCTCTGGCGCAGCAGGCAGATTATGTGTTATACACCAATTCCATGGAAACGATCCTGCGCGGCGCCGCTACCAGTTCCCGAATCTCTCAGCTGTGTCTCGTCGATATCCTGTTTATGACCGTGGCGAGCCGCGATTATCCGCAGATTGAGCGAAATCTGAAGCAGAGCTATGAGAGCTGCCACCAGAATCATACTCCTGTCACTGACAAAAGTGAAGCGTAATCCCGGATACGATATCAGCCGCAAAGCCGCTGATTTCCTGTCGAGGCCCTGCAGCATCAGCTGCAAAACACCTTACCCGGCCCTGCGCATCATGGACGCAGCTCCATAAGCCGCGTCCGCTTTTTTATCTGTCACACAGACCGGAATACTTTTTACCTTCAGTTCAGCAATCAGCGCTTCTCTTACAAAACGATTCTTTAAAAGCACACTTCCTTCAAGCAGAAGCGGATAGTCATCTCCGGCTCCAGATCCTGCTGCCAGGTCACTTTCGGCTCCAGATCCTGCTGCCAGGTCACCTCTGACAGTCAAATCGCCTCCGGCTCCCAGCCCCGCCGCCACAGCAGCCGTCAGTTCCGCCAGTTCCTTTGCTGCCTTTCGTGTGATTTCACGTGCCGCCGTATCTTTGCTGACCATATCCTCTGTCAGAAGACGTGCCAGCGCCGCAATCTCTTTTTTTCCGGTCTTCTTCGCGTACAGAAACGCGATCAGCTCCTGTACGGATGAAATCCCCATACTGGAGAAAACCGCTTCTTTCAACATCGTCTCCGGTCCTCTTCCATCATACGCGCGGACAATTGCCCGCAGCATATCACAGGCGATCGCGTAAGCGCTTCCCCGTCGTCGATCAGTCCGAGAACATACATCGGCTTTATGTCCTTTCTTCCCTGATCAGGCGACCCTGAATCGCCCGCATAATTACTGTTTTTTCATTTCTCCCAGAAAATCCTTATAAATTCCCGGATCAGAGCCTGAAATCAGCATCGCACCGCAGCATTTCTCATAAAATTTCGCGGGTCCCACACCGCCGATAATAGCGTAGCCGTACCCCTCCTCTTTCAACGCGTGCAAAGATCTCAGCAAAAGCGCCCTGCCAAGTCCCTTCCCCTGCTCGGAATCCTGTACCCGGGTAGGGCCAAAAAAATCCGGCGCGGTCGCATCATAACAGGCATATCCTACGATATCAGCGCCTTTTGTCGCCAGAAAACAGGAGATGGGCGTGTGTGAAAAAGCCGTCTCACACTCTCCCGCCGCAAAGGGTCCGGAATGTTTTTCCACCCAGGTGACGGCCTCTCTCCTGTCCGGAGCCATTGCCCTGCGGATCTGATATCCGTTCTGTTCTGTTTCTTTTAAATCCGGCTCCGGAAGATCATATAATCTTACCAGCATGTCCTGCATCTATGTTTCCTCCTCATATTTCTCCGCTCATGTTAATTCTGGCATCTTCCCTTCCGGCATTTTTCTCTCTTTCAGGAATTCCGCAACCACATCCAGGCTTCTTGGTGAGTATTCCCATGCCGCGATCCCAATGACATTCTCGGGAAGCTCAGACAGATCATAAGGGTTCCGCAGCGCCACCACGATTACGGGAATGGAAAAATCCGCGCACTGTCTGATCAGAGCCTTCTGTCCCTGATGCATATACCCATTGTAGGTCCCAATTACCATTCCGGTGTGCGTGTTCGCCAGCTCTCTGATCTTCTCCAGTTCCGCCTCATCCGGATCCTGAGAAATAATAAGACCGGTTCCGCCAAGCAGCTGCGCCATCCGTTCCGGGAAACAAAGCGACTGCGCATCCTCATTGCCAACCAGGCTGAAACGGCCTGCGCGGCACCCAATAAACACCGGGTTCGCCCCGATGTCCGGAAGGCCTTCTGGCGGAAGGTTTACCGCCGTGATCGTTTTCTTTAAGAGCCGGTACGCGGTCTCGCGGTCCGTCTGCCAGCCGCTTTCATCCGCAGAATACCGTCCATCATTCAAACCAGATTCATCCAGGTAAGATTCTTTCAGGTACATCTCTTTATAGGAAAGAATCCGCTCCGCGGCCCGGTCAAACACTTCTTCCGCAATCTCTCCTTTCTGTACGGCCTCTTCCAGTCTCCGGATTGCCTCCTCGGCGGCCTCCCGCGTATGGGAGACCAGCACCAGATCGACACCGGCTCCAAAGGCACGCAGGATCCCCTCCGTCGTGCCGTAATATTCTTTGATCGCTCCCATCTCCATGCAGTCACTTAAGATGAGGCCTTCAAACCCCATCTCTTCCCGCAGCAGTCCGGTCAGAATCCTGCGGGACATGGTGGCCGGTACTTCCTCCGGCTCCAGTGTAGGAAATAAAATATGCGCGGACATCACAGCCGGTATCCCGGCCTTTACCGCCTCGCGAAACGGATACAGCTCTGTCTTTTGCAGTTCCTTTACCGGTTTATCGACCCGTGGCAGCGCCAGATGGGAATCCAGCGCCGTATCACCATGACCCGGAAAATGTTTTCCGCAGGCCAGTACGCCCTCCTTCAGCAGGCCGCGCATCAAGGCATTTCCGTAAACAGCCGCCTGCTTCGGATCTGCTCCGTAGCTGCGCACGCCGATCACCGGATTTGCCGGATTGCAGTTCACGTCCAGGACCGGTGCCAGATCAAAATTAATGCCCAGCCGTTTCAGCTGCCGGCCGGTAATCCGTCCGGCCAGATACGCGTTTTCCGGATCTCCGGTCGCTGCCAGCGCCATCGCACCGGGAATATTGGCCGCGTCTTCCTTCAGGCGGATGATCTCCCCGCCCTCCTGATCGATCATAATAAACGCTTTCTGCCCGGTATTCCCGGTAATCTCCTCCTGCAGCTTTGCGCACAGCCGTGCAGCCTGTTGGTTATTATCAATATTTCTCGCAAAAAGAATCACATTTCCGATCTTATAAGAGTTCAGAAACTCCTGATACTCCGGGCTGATGTCCGGCCCGGGGATTCCCACACAAAAGCACTGTCCAATCTTCTCTCTGAGCGACAGTTTTGCCGATCTTACCCGCATAAAACTCCCCTCTCATCAAAGTCTTCCGTGTCAGCCGCATCTTCCGAATCTGTCATATTCTCTGTATATGCCATATGTTTTACGTCTTCTTTATCTTCTGCATCTTCGGTATTCTCAATAATCGCGCGGATCCGGCCTTCATTCTGATTCAGAAGTTCCTCCGCCGTCCGCCTATCCGCCTTCGTCAAAATCATTACAATCGCTGTCTTCGCGCTGTAATCACACTCTTTCAGAGTCTCTCTGGCTGTCACGCCATCCGTGCCCGTCACATTCCTGACAATGCGCACTGCCCGCTCCACAAGCTTCTCGTTGCTTGCCTTCACATCCACCATCTGATTGCCGTATACTTTTCCCATCTGTATCATGACCGTAGTAGAAAGCATATTCAGCACCATTTTTTCCGCGGTACCGCTTTTCAGGCGGGTCGATCCCGCAATGATCTCCGGCCCCGGCTCCAGAACGATCGCAATATCCGCCAGACGTTCCATCTCTGAGGCCGGACAGCAGGTCAGCCCGATCACCGGAGCTTTCACCTGTCTGGCATATTCCATGGCGCCCAGCACATAGGGAGTCCGGCCGCTGGCGGCGATCCCGACCAGAACGTCTTTCCCGCAGAACTGTCTGGCTTCCAGATCCGCCTTCCCGGCTTCCCGGTCGTCCTCGGCGCCTTCCTTTGCCTTTACAAACGCATTCTCGCCTCCGGCGATGATCGCCTGCACCATCTCCGGATCGGTGCCGAAAGTCGGCGGGCATTCCACCGCATCCAGCACCCCCAGCCGCCCCGAGGTCCCGCATCCGATATAAATCAGCCTTCCGCCTTTTTTCAGCTGCTGATAGATCGTGAGGGAAGCTTCTGCAATCTGCGGTATCACTTTTGAAACCGCCTCCGCCACTTTTTTGTCCTCGTCATTCATAAGACGAACCATATCCTCTACTGCCAGTGTGTCGATATTAAATGAGACCTCATTGCTCTCTTCTGTCGCAATATAATCAAGCTTTACCACAATGTTCCCCTTCCTGTACATTTTTCTGCATGACATAACTGTTCCGTACTTTCGCAGTTACAGCATTCCTTCCATTTTCCGTCTTTACACTGACTCTTTTTCTCCAGGAACAATTTTGTTATTATCTGCAAACTCCTGTGGAATTACCCCTTGACAGCTCCGACCGTCACACCCTCCAGGAAATATTTCTGCAGGGCAAAGAACAGTATAAACATTGGCAGCGCGGAGACCGTCGCTCCGGCCATCATCGGGGCAAAATATGTCGTGTTCGCGTAGCTGAAATTCTTCAGGCCGACCTGTATCGTCTGCATGGCCTCCGAATTCGTGATAAGAAACGGCCAGAAGAAAGTATTCCACTCGCCCAGGAAGGTTGTGATCGCGATCACGGCCAGTACCGTCTTCGACATCGGCACCACGATCCGGAAGACCAGTGCCGGCTGACTGCAGCCGTCGATCTTGGCCGCCTCGATCAGGGCCGAAGGGACGGAACTGATGAACTGCTTTGCCAGAAATACATTGTAACAGTTCACAAGTGTCGGTGCGATCAGCGCCACATAGGTGTCCTGCATATGAAGGTTATTCACAAACAGCATATAGAGCGGAACCTGTGTCACCTGATACGGCACCATCATCGCTGTCAGCAGCAGGGAAAAAATACCTGGCACCCCGGAAAACACAGCCACGGCAATCAGCGTACCCATCGCTGTCTTTTTGCTGCCCATCCAGTTAACGGCAGAAATCCCGAAGATCTTCATCACCCTGTTCAGCAGGCCTGAGGAAAGCGGCGAAAAGATCCATTTCCATACAAAGGCCAGTGCTACGCCAGAGGCGATCGCCGGCAGAAAATAAACCGCCTTAAAAAACGTCTGCATTCTCTTACGGAAAGGCAGAACCATCACGGACACCAAAAACGACAGAATCAGCAGAAGCGGCACCAGAATAAATATATATGCCCATATCATATCCTTCTGATGATACGACAGTTTCCGCGCCGTACATTTTTAAAAATTGTACAAGCTTTCCCTTATTTATAGCCTAATAATAGTTGAATTTGCCTATTGTGTCAACCCTTTTTTGAAATTTTATTTTACAAAACGAAATATTTTCTGGATTTTTATTTCCTGGCAGTGAAAAATTTTTGAAACATTGCAGATAACCAAAAAATCACCGGCAGAAATACCTTTGCTTCTTGCTCTTAGGTTTCTATTGCAACCTAATTGATTTTCTTCCCGGTGACGCAGAACTGTCCTGAAACAAAAAAGCCACCCAGCCTATGTAGTCAACACCACATAAACCGGATGGCTTTCTTTCAATTATCTTCTTCCGGATGCAGGAATCTTCTACTCCATACTCCTGTATCGCACGAACCTGCCCGGCTGCGCTCTGATTTTCCGACTCTCTCAGGTACCCGTAAACCATACTGTTCCTTCACTCCTATCCGCGGTTAAAAAAGGCCACAAAAAACAGGAGCCCTCTTCGACTCCTGTTTCTGTGGCTGCATACAGCTGCATAATCTTATGCAGTTTTCTAATAGATTACTGTTCCTGCAGCATATCAGCTTCTATCTGGCGCACCCTTTGTAAAGGTACCCCTGCAATAGAAGCTATTTTATCAACAGACAGCGTTCCATCCTGCAGCATTCTCTCAATAACAGCATTTTCCGCTTCTTCCGCCGCTATCTTCTTCTCACTCTCAATATGAATCTCCAAAATACGATCCTGATCATACAGATCCATCATCATCGTGACCACCTCTTTCTTCCTGGATTCCAGATATTCTTTCAGCACATTCTGATCCATGCAGATCCTTAGCGTCTCCGAAACAGCCTTTACCGTTCTCCCGTGCAGACGAACCTGTTCGTTGAATACTTTGGAAAATATGGCTATGAGCCGTATTTGCCAACTATGTATGTTTCTTGTGTGAACGACAAACACAAGTATCATTATCGCCATGATTATTATCATACCATATAATATTAAATACTCGTCCGCTCATATAGCCATATAATCTATGATTACCAGTCACTCGCAATGATATTAGAGACTCTGCTTCGATATATCTTTCAACCAATCTGTCCTGAGCCACCTTATTTAACTCATTAACATCTATTGAATGATTTTGTTTGTGATCCTTTACCAAAATCTCTGACCACGTTTGAGTTTCAAGCGATTTAATTCGAGGAAATATCTCTTCCCAAATCAAGTTTCCGATATGCTCCTGACTAAACGCCCACATCATAGAATCTGAATTTGAAAAACTCCATGCAGGATACTCCGCATAGTATTGTTCCGGATTTCCACTCTGCGCAATACTTTTTTCAGTAGGAATCTGTTTTTGTTTTACCAGCTTATTTTTCTTAGAGCCCGCCATAATACATCGCCATACTTTCTTTGGTAATGATGTTATTACACCCTGCACCCAATGGAACGCCCTCACGCGCCTGAATCCAGGGATCTTCCAAATGAGTGAGCCGGCTCAGCCACTGCGCATCATGCGGTCCATAATAAGAAAGGACCTGTTGAATTGTATCCTTCTGATTATCTGTCAGGTCCTGATCTCCACCAGTTTCATCTTCCGCACACACGGAATATTTCCCTTTGGTTTTGTAAAAAAGCTCCGGACACACCGGACCATTTGCCCACGCCTGAAAATCTTCATAAAATAAAGGAGAATCATCCCAAACCAGTGCCCATGCCTGAGAATAATAGCATAATTTCTGGAGTTTCATTGTCGACATCGAACCAGACTGCTCTAAGATATACTTCGCAGTATCAAACACATTTGCCATTTCCCTCGTCCCCTTCCATGACATAATATAGCACGGGTACAATTCTTTTAACAACCCAGCATTCTCAAATTTTTGCAATCATCAGAGTTACATCACGTGGTAATCGCGACAGGTGTTCTCTATTATGGCTGCTCTTTTCGATCTGCTTATCAGGTCACACATTCCTGATGTGTGACTTAATTCTATCAAGTGTGTCAGTCTGTGTCAAGTTTAATTTTGCATATCATTGAAAAATTCTTTCGACATATTTCGACATTATTTTGGTTCTCCATTTTGCTAAAAATGAGCCCATTTACTTGCCAACTTACAGCG
>JAJQIL010000139.1 GCA_021199235.1 Lachnospiraceae bacterium
ATACTTTTCATTTGCCAAAATTATACTTTTCATTTTACACTGAGTCTGATACAATACTCCATATATTTTATCAATATATTCAAAGACTCTTCGAAACTGTTCTATAGCTGTCCGGTTACGAAGCATTATAGGAACAAGAAAGGCAATGATAAAATGCAAAGAATCAAACGCATCGCCGCCATGATCGGTGTGATCTTACTTGTCGGTATGTATGTCGCAACACTGGTCCTCGCGCTGAGCTCCAACCCGCAGGCACAAAATCTGCTGATGGCTTCCATCGTATGTACCGTCGTGGTTCCGGTCCTCATCTACGCCATGGAGCTGGTCGCACGTGTGCTCGGGCCTTCGGATAAAGAGGAACCGCCGATGAAAAAAACGGATGCTGCGCAGGCAAAGGGTTCTAAAAAAAAGAATGCCTCCTCCGACAAGAAGAAGCATTCTTAATTCCTGTTTTACAGCACTCACATCGAAAATGTCAGAACGATCACCGGATGTCATACACGCTCCGCAGGCGCAGCTTCGAAGCGTCTCCGCTCTCGATCTTCACGCGTTTTGTTCCGGCGTTCATGTCAAAATAATTGTCGGAGAGGATCAGATCCTCGTTCTCATTGAGGATCTCCACGCTCTTTGCGTAAGCGGAAGCTGCCACCTCAATCTCATCCCCAATCACGCGGCAGGTCAGCTGCGGGTCCTCATAGCGGAAGTATTTCGGATAAGAAAAGTTCACGGTGCCCTCTGATATAATCTCTCCATCTTTTTCCAGCTCGTAGCTGATGTACTCACAGTAAATATCCGCATCCGGGAACTCGACTTTATCCAGCCAGACGCTCGTAAGCGCCGGCACGAAAATCTCGTTCTCGCCGCTGCGCAGAATCTTTGCCGACGGGTCGCGCAGCGCCCAGCGAACAGTCACGGTCTCATCGTGCATCGTCTCATTCGCCACATTCAGGCGGATGGACTTCTCGAAATCAAAGTGCTCACGCACCAGCTCTTTCCCGGATGTCACAAGGCCCTGCTCCTCACAGGAAATCATCAGCGGAGCAAAGAACCGCTTCGCGTAATAATGCAACGCCTTCAGGCGGCCGCAGTAGTCGATGGACGACCAGGAAGCCACCGGCCAGCAGTCATTGAGCTGCCAGTAGATTGCTCCCATGCAGCGTCCGCGGTTCCGGCGGAAATGCTCAACACCATAGCGGATACCATCCGCCTGCAGCAGCTGCGACGCGTAAAGCACTGTCTTAAAATCAGACGGATAACGGTAGGTCTGCTGCATATAGTTCATGATCTTGCCATTTGCGCTGCCGTTGCGCTGATGCTTTTCCATGATATAAGAGAAAATATTGTAATCAGCCGGATCGTCGCTGATCTGCTCGATCGTCTTCATCGTCGGGAAGGACTGGAAGCCGAACTCAGACAGATAACGGAAATAATACTTCCGGTACTCGGTAAACGGCTTGTCTCCGTGCCATACCTGCCAGTAATGCACATCGCCGCGGTTCGGATCCTGCGGGTCGTCAAAGCTGCCGCCTGACGACGGGCTTGACGGCCAGTAAAAGGTCTGCGGGTCGTATTTCGCCAGCTCTTCCGGAATCACGCGCTCATACATAAACAGATAGTCGCGTACCTCCTGCGGCTTCGTCACCCACTCATTGCGCTCAGCAACAAAGGATTCCATCTCATTGTTGCCGCACCAGAGTCCCAGACTTGCGTGATGACGCAGCCTCTTGATGTTATCCGCAAACTCTGCCCGGATATTTTCCTCAAATTCCGGCGTCAGATCGTAGACCGCACACGCGAACATGAAGTCCTGCCATACGACCAGTCCCAGCTCATCGCAGGCATCATAAAACCAGTCTTCCGGATAATAACCGCCGCCCCAGACGCGGATGGCGTTGTAATTCGCCCACTTACATTTTTCCAACAGCGTACGGGTCGTCTGCGGCGTCACACGCCCAAGCAGATGATCCTCCGGAATATAATCCGCACCCATCGAGAAAATATCAACGCCATTGACCTGGCAGGCAAACGATTCGCCCCACTGATCCTTCTCCCGGTGCATCGTCATGGTGCGAAGACCGATGCGGCGCGTCCAGGTATCAATAACAGAATTATCTTTCTCTATCAGTTCCACCGACACTGTATACAGCTTCTGCTCGCCATACCCGTTCGGCCACCAAAGCTGCGGCTGGTCAATCTCTATCTCAACGAAAGGTTCAGAAGCAGTCACACTCAAGGCCTTGCCGTCCGGATCAGTTACCGTTACCCGATATTCAAATGCACTGGATGATTCCTTATCAGCACCTGCGAAGCGCGCAGTGTTCTCTGTCACATTCTTTGAACCACAAGCACCGCAAACGCCGCTCAACTCCGTCGCAATATCGAGATGAAGCCGTACCTTCTCCACATCTGTTCCAGCTAAAGCAGGATGCTGAACGCCTGTTGTCTCCCCAGAGGCTCCGTCTTTGCGGATATGCTCCTGCGTCACATACACGCTGTCAATCCTCGCCGAACCAATACCGAGCAGCGATACCGGGCGAAACAGCCCCGCATCCGGCAGGTGTGCACCCCAGTCCCAGCCAAACATACAGTGTGCCTTACGGATATGTACAAAACCATCCATTGCGTCCGCGGTTCCTTTTGTCGGATGCTCTGCATATTTTTCCGCAATATATTTTGTCGGAGAATGAAACACTACGCGCAGCTCATTTCCTTCCGCTTTCAAAATATCATCCCCGGCAGCACCTGCGAAACGCGCAGCGTTTTTTGCATCGCAGGTGCGACCTGCCTCCGAAGCATAGCGAGGCGGCATTTCCACAGCTGCACCTTTCAGCTCGTACTCCCACACGCGGTGCATATTGCACGGCGAGCCAAGCAGCACACCATTCAGGTAGACGTCCGCGATCGTATCCACACCGTCAAAGTGCAGCAGCACTCTCTCACAGGAACGCAGCTCGTCCGGGCAGTCAAACTCCGTCACATACTCATAATCCTTATCCATCAGGCGAAGCGTCTCGTCCTCATTATCTTTCCAGAACGGGTCTTCCATCCTGCCTTCTCGCAGAAGATCCGTATACACTGTTCCCGGCACAACTGCCGGAATAAATTCCATATTATGTCGTAGATTCGCCTGCGAATCTGCGACGCAGGCAGCCGCATCGCCCACCGGGCGATTCTGCATGCGGCTGCTCTCCATTGTCGGATCATTACTGATTTCCCTCATCTTCCAGTTTTCATTCAAGTCAAGTCGTACCATCATGTCCTCCCAATTTTTTCTTTTTAATTCACTATTATCTTTTTATCACAGAATCAGGAAATTGTCTTGTACTTTTTTATTTTTGTCAAAATCCTTTTCTTTGTTTTTATCATCTCGTATATCCATCTGAGATATTCGCTTTACCTGAATTTAAAGCGAATATCGTTTCTTTTAAAGCGAATATTATTTGACAAGACGGGGATATTAAGTTAAAATTATGAAAACTGTGAAGGTACTAAACAGTTACGAAAATATCATGCTCAGGAGGTAAAACCATATGCGCTTTGACAAAGACAAAAAGAAATCCATTATCATCTATCTCCTGGAAAAAATAGATCAGGGAGATTCCGGCATTTCCAAGGCCGTATCCGATGTTTTTTCTATCAATCAGAATACCGTACACCGCTATATCAACGAGCTTGTCGATCAAGGAGTGATTCGCAGAGTTAAACGCAATCAGTATGAATTGATCAATCAAATGTATGAATATCATTTAACAAGAAGCAATGGAGATTTAGCCTCAGATATGTACGCTTTCGATACATGTTTATTTCAACATATCAGACAACTGCCATCCAACGTACAACGAATCTGGAGTTATACCTTTAGCGAAATGGTCAATAACGTCATGGATCATTCTAACGCCGAAAATCTTAACATTCATATTGAACAGAATTATTTGAAAACCACAGCTGTTATTGTTGACGATGGTATTGGGATTTTCAAAAAAATCAAGGACCATTTCTGTTTTGAGTCTCTGGATGACGCAATTTGCGAGCTATTCAAAGGAAAACTCACTACAGATACCAAAAATCATTCTGGTGAGGGAATTTTTTTCAGTTCTAAAATGATGGATGACTTTTATATTATCTCCGATGGAAAGATTTTTACAATTAACAGGTATGACAATAGCATAATTAAAGATATTGCAGCCCGAGAAAATGATGGAACCAGCGTATTTATGTCATTGTCAAATTTTTCCCACAAGGAGAGTCGGGAAGTATTCGATTTATACGCTAATGTAGACGGTGGTTTTGTTAAAACAACTATTCCAATGAAAAATATTTTTGATTCATTTCCTGTATCCCGGTCACAGGCCAAAAGAGTGTGTAACCGTCTTGAAAAATTTCAGGAAGTAATCATCGACTTTGATGGACTACAGTGGATGGGGCAGGGATTCGCTCATCAGTTATTTGTTGTTTTTGCAAACGAACATCCGGAAATCAGGCTCACTCCCGTTGGTATGAATGATGATATCGAAAGGATGTATACGCATGTTATTTCTGAATCCTGATCATACACAATAATTACATTACTTTGCTTTGCTCTGATTGAAATTCGCTTTATCGCGATGGAAATTCGCTTTAAAATTATTTAAAGCGAATTTCTTTTTCCAGCATCATATTCCATGGTTTTCCCAAAAGACTATAATCCCAGACAAAATGCCTGCAGCCACGGAACATATCATGAGAAAGGCCACGCCAATTAAAATGCGCTGAAGCGCCGGCGTGGCCTTCGTCCCATGCCGCAGGCACGGGACATGTTATGAGGAAATTATTATGAAAAATCTTTCGTGACTTTTCTGAGCAGCTGCAATCTTTCCTTTTCCGTATCCATCAGCCCTTCACGCCGCCGAGCGCTACGCCGCCCACGATGTATCTGGACAGGAGCAGGTAGACGATAACCAGCGGGATGATCGCCACGAACAGACCTACGTATACCACACCATAGTCCGTACGGAACTGGTTGGAGCTTAAAAGCTGTACGAACATTGGCAGGGTCTTCTTGGAGTCCGTGGTCAGGATGACTGTCGGAGTGAACAGGTTGTTCCACTGCGCGATGAACTGGAAGATCGCCTGTGTCGCCACGGCCGGTTTCAGAATCGGCAGGACAACGCTGTTGAACGTCCGGAACTCGCCGGAGCCGTCGATACGGGCTGCCTCGATCATCTCAATCGAGAGAATGCTTTCCATATACTGCTTCATGAAGAACACAACGGTTGGCGCCGCGATCGTCGGGATGATCAGCGGAATATAGGTATCCACCAGACCTAACTGCAGCATGAAACGATAAAAACCGATGATGGAAATCTGGCTCGGCACCATCATGACTGCCATGATGAACGCCCAGGCAAATTTCTTTGCCTTGAAATCATACACATGCACGCCATACGCGGTCATGGATGAGAAATAAACCGAAAGGACAGTGCCCGGAACAGTGATGCAAAGAGAGTTCAGGGTCGCCTTCTGCAGCGTGATCTGCATACCATTCTGCTTCGCCAACAGGTTTTTCCAGTTCTCCAGAAAATGTGTCGACGGAATCAGGGACAGGCCGGACTTGATGGCATCTGATGTCCTGGTCGCGTTCATACACAAGATCACGAACGGCAGCAGGGAAATAATGCAGAATATGATACAAACGATCGTACGGAAAATCCTCTGACGTCTGAGATGACGCATATAGCCTTCATCTGTCATCATTATCTACCACCTGCCTTTCTTCTGGCCTTTTCTGCCTTTTTCAGTTTCTTTTCCTCTTTGTCACCCATGAAGAAGAACAACAGCAGGCTGACAACCAGAGTAACAAAGAACAGGAACACGGACACAGCTGCGGCTTTTCCGACATCGCTGTTGTACAGACGCATGATATACATGGCCATCGTCGTCGTCGTATTGTTCGGAAGTCCGTTGTATCCGGTCTCGGTCACGTTGAACAGTGCCGGGATATCGTACATCTGCAGACCGCCGATTGCGGAGGTAACCAGTGTATAAAGCAGGATTGGCTTCAAAAGCGGAAGCGTGATATCCGTAAACTTCTTCCATCCGCCCGCGCCGTCGATGTCCGCCGCCTCGTAGAGCACCGGATCGATGCCCAGCACACCGGAGATCAATAGAATAGAAGTATTGCCATACCACATCCACCAGAGGATCAGAGAGATCAGTCCGCGGCTTCCTGCCACGCTCGACATAAAGTCAAAATTCTCGGAAAGGATGCCGATACTCTTCAGCGCCAGCGTGATCGGTCCATACTGGGAAAACAGGTTCTTAAACAGGACGGATACCGAAGCCGCTGTGATAACGCTCGGAAGATATATGATGACCTTGATTGCTCCGGTACCCTTTACCTTCACCTTGGTGTCGGTCAGCCAGACAGCCATCAGCAGGGATACCAGAATCTGCGGAACAAAGTTGAAGCCCCACATGATCAGGGTATTTTTCAGATATTGAAGTACGTACGCGGTCTCACCAGGAGCCAGACCAAAGATATTCAGAAAGTTCTGAATCCCGGCAAAGCTGATCACCTCGCGGCCGTTACGCTTATAGTAGGATAAGGTGCTGTAATAAAACGTGTTGATCAAGGGCCATAACTGAAAGATCAGGTATGTAATAAAGAACGGCGCTATAAAGAAATAGCCATATCTGCCGTATGTAACTTTCTTTTTTTTGTTCTTTTTCATGATGCCTCCTGATTATGTCATAGATTCGCCCCGCGAATCTGTGACGCAGGCAGCCGTATCGCCCTATGGGCGATTCTGCATACGGCTGCTATCCATATTATGCCGCAGATTCGCTTCGCGAACCCAGGACATTGACACAAATCCTGACAGGCAGGAACTCTGCAAAATAAAACTCAGTTTAAAGAATGTGCTGCTCCTTCTTTGTAAGAAGAAGCAGCACGTCCGATTATGTTACATTTTCAATTTATGGATGCGGATTACTCTACGCTCAGGTAGGAGTAGGTGTCATGGATAGCGGAGGTCAGATCAGCAAGTGCTGTATCCAGATCCTTCTCGCCAGTCACATAAGCCTGGCACTCGGTATCCAGCAGGGACAGGATGGTCTGATCCTCAGCAGTTACAGTAGAAGCATCGATCGCGTCTGCCTTGTCAAGGAAGAACTCGATGAAGTTCTGATCTGCGTTGTACATATAGCCATTGCCGTCTGCAGAAGCGCCGCTCTCAACGATTGCTTCGATTGCTGCGGTGTTGTTTACGAAGTCAGCGTTCTGTGCGTTGATCGCTACCATGCTGTCTGTATCGCATGCAAGGCACTGCATGATCTTAGCTGCAAGATCTGTGTCAGCGCACTGAGCGGTAGCTGCAAGGCCTGTGCCGCCCCAGAAGCACTGCTCCTGTGCTGCAACAAGGATGGTGTTGCCCTGCCATGTATCAGACAGTGACCAGTATACGAACCACGGGCATCCAAAGTATGCAAGAGCTGCGTTGGACTCTTCTCCGTCGCCGTCCATGTTAGCATACCAGTCAGCGCTCCACTGAGAGGTGTTGTAGGTCAGATCGCTGTCATACAGGGTCTTCGCTGTCTCAAAGTAAGTCGTAACGTTCTCATCAAGTGTAATCACATCGTTCTCATCATAGAAGCCAGCCTCACGGGAGTTCATGAGGGATCTCTTGATCTCATCATAGCCGGAGAACAGCTTGCAGGTGCCGCCTGATGCTTCGTTTACCATCTCAGCGGTAGCGATAATGGTGTCAAGATCTGTGAAGTAAGCAGCTACTTCATCCGGATCGGTCGTACCGAGATATTTCTCAGCCAGATCTGCACGTACTGCGTAGCAGCCCGGAGTTGCCTGCCAGAACAGAGCCTTTACATTGCCGTCATAGTCAGAACCAAGGTCGATATTGTACTGATACATATTTGCCATGTCATCCTCTGTGATGCCGATGTCGGTAACAGAGAGCAGCCAGTCGCTGTTGGTGTACTTCTGTACATAGTCAACCTCGAGACCCATCAGATCCGGATACAGTTCATTGCTCGGATCGTCAAGAACAGCGTCAAGCTTTGTCTGATAGTAGTCAGAACCACCCGTGTTTACGAATACGATTCTGGAATACTCTTCCGGATACGCCTCAGCGAATACGGTATCAAGGATGTTCTTGATATCATCATTCCAGCCCCATACTACGAACGCGTCGTCAGCAGAAGAATCACCAGTGATCGTGTTGTCCGGCTCAGTCTCTTCCTCAGCCATTACCGGAACAGCCATCGATGCAACCATAGCGCCAGCCATCAGCAGGCTTAACCATTTCTTGCTCATTTTGTTTCCTCCTTATAAAATATAAAATTAATTGTAACTCTATTTCAATTACTTTAAAAGTAATGGAAATCAATTGATCCTGCGGACCGTCTGCCCTTCCAGAATAAAACTCTTGACCGTGTGGATCGTCGGCGCCGTCGTCATCGGCCGCTCAATCTCATCGATCAGGCTTTCCGCAGCCAGTCTTCCGAGTTCTTCCATATCCTGCCGGATCGTCGTCAGCCTCGGTTCACTGTACTGCAGTGACCGGATGCCATCGTATCCGGCTACCGAAATATCCTCCGGAACTCTTAATCCTCTGGCGCGGATGGCATTCATCCCGCCAATCGCCGCCACATCATCCGGAAACAGGATGCAGGTCGGCGGTTCATTCAGATCCAGAAGCGCTTCTGTCTTCTCATATGCCTGCTGCCAGTCCCGGTACAGGGACGGCACTGTGTATTCCTCCCGGACCTCCGCCCCGTGCTCCTCCATACTGTGGTAGTAGGAGGCAAGTCTCTGTCTGGTCACCCGCCCTTCATCACCGTGGATATAGGCAATCCTTGTGTGACCCTGATTTAATACATACTCCATCAGCCGGGTCATGCCATCGGTATTGTCTGAAACGACCGCCGTGCGGTTGTCGGCAATGTAGTCAACGGTAACGACCTTCACGCTGCTGCGAAGCAGTTCCTGCACCTTCGGATCCGTAAAGTCTGAGCATGCAATCGCCACGCCGTCGAATCCTCTGTACTGTGCTCGCTCTACATATGACATGTCCTGAGACGACGTATTCAAAAACGTAATGTCATAGCCTCTGGACTCCGCAGTGATTTTCAAATTCTCCAGCACACCGGAGAAGAAATCATGGGTAAGACCGCTGCGTGCCGCATCCTCAAAGAGGACGCCCAGATTGTAGCTTCGGTTCGTCTTCAGATAGCGGGCGGAAAGATTCGGAAGATACCCCATCTGATCCGCTGTCTCTCTGACGTACTGCTTCGTCTTCTCACCGATATCGTGGTGATCACTCAGCGCCTTACTGACAGTCGCTACAGATACTCCGCAGGCCGCCGCGATTTCTTTCATGGAAACCATGCTTTTCTCCTTGCTTGTCAAATCTGTCATTACTTAAACGATTTCTTGTTTGTATTAAACAGCATTTCGACCATTTTGTCAACCTCTTTTTTCGTCAATTTCACGTTTTGGGCAATGTGCTTTTTTTCATTCCTCTGTTTTTGTACAATTTCACGGAACACTTTTCATGGATTGCCTGAGATTTCGAATATACCTCATTTGATTATCGTTTTTGCCAGTTCATGTTTCTAAAACGTTTTCTTAAAACAAAAAACAGAAAAAGGGAACGCGATTGCGTCCCCTTTTCCCATTGCCGACAGCCGCTGATCTCAGTTCAGAGGCCGTATCACATTGCGGTAAAGCGCTCCGTAGATGGACCGGTACACGGATTCACATTCTTCAAAGTCAAGTCCGGGAAGTGTGGAAAGCAGCTCCATCTTTACTCCGAACATCTCCACATCAATTCCTGTCTCGTGCATCCCGTTGCGCAGATAAAACGCTTTGCGCCGCCTGCGAATATCATTGAGAGGCACATCTGCCTGCTCAGATTCGCCTTTCGCGCAGGGAATCTGCACGGGCTCGTCCGCCTGTTCAATCTCCAGAAACATCTGCCGGTCACTGTACAGTCCCTCAAGCAGTTCCAGCGCCATAGAGCCATAGCCCTGATCGCGCCAGCGCTCATCAATTGCAAAGTAATCCAGCAGTACCAGATGTTCCGCATACGCCACAATTGCAAAGCCGATCCGTTTTCTTTCCTCCCGTATCAGGAGAATCTCCATCTCGCCCATGGACGTCTTGCGTTCGATCAGGGAAAATGGCTTGCGTTCATTGTCGGGAAATGCTTTCTGATACAGATCCAGAATAAATTTCATGTCCAGGCTGCCTGCTGTACTGATATCCATATCCGCACCCTTTTTAATCCGCTTTGCTGAGATACGCTTCTATATTCTTTACCGCTTCCTGCTCGTCCGCGCCCTCGGCGGTAACCACTACCTTTTCTCCGGTATCAAGCCCCAGCGTCATCATGCCCATGATGCTCTTGGCATTTACTGTTCTTCCATCCGTTTCAAAATGGATCTCACTGTCATACTGGCTCGCCACCTGCACCAACATTGCCACCGGCCTGGCTTCCAGCCCGCTCGGAAGCTGAATCGTGATTTCTTTTTTTGTCATAATCATTCCTCGCTTTCTCTTACCTGCTCTGCCAGCCGGCTAAGCTTTCTCAGCCTGTGATTCACTCCTGATTTGCCGATGGGAGGCGTCAGCATCTCTCCCAGCTCCGCAAGAGAAGCATCCGGATGTTCCAAACGCGCCCGGGCAATATCCGCGAGATTCGGCGGAAGCTGCTCAAAGCCGATCCGGTCGATCAGGAAGCGGATGTCTTCCGCCTGTCTGACAGATGCATTTACAGTCTTGTTGATGTTCGCTGCCTCGCAATTCACCTTGCGGTTCACAGAATTCCTCATCTCCCGGACGATCCGGATATTCTCCAGATTCATCAGCGAAACATGGGCTTCCATGATATTCAGCATGTCAACAATCTGGGCTCCTTCCTTAATATATACAATGTAATGGCTTTTACGCTGTACAATTTTGGCATCGGGGCCGAATGAATGAATCAGTGACTGCAGCTGTCCGGCGCATTGTTTCGTCGGGCAGACGATCTCGAAATGGTAAAATTTCTCAGGATTGCTGATCGATCCTGCGCAAAGAAAAGCGCCCCGAATACAGGCTCTGCGGCAGCAGGGCTGCTGCACCAGAAGCGAATCCAGACTCTTTGCGCCGGCCAGAATGACGGCATCGTCTGCCATCTTCAACGCGCGGAGAACGGATTCCGCTGCTTCCGAATCCTTTACCAGAACTGTATAGATTCGCTCGCTCTTCTTTTCACTTCTGAGTATATGTACTGAGACATCAACACTTATATTAAATGTTTTTTTCAATAATGTAAAGCTTTTTCTTGCGACTAAAAGATTTTCAGTGTGAATTTTTATAATACGGCCATTTCCGGCCGGAGCTTCGCCCATCGCGCAGCGATTCTTCATGGGCGAAGCGACCTGCCCTCGCCGGGTGGCATCCTCGCCCTGCGGGCGGGATATCCCTCGACCGCAGGGAGGGGGCGTTTCCGCCAAAATTTCCCCCGCCATGCTGATCATCATGGCCAGTTCCGCCAGTCTGCAGTGCCGTGCCGGCGGGATCTGGACGGAAAGTTCCTGCCGAACATCCTGTGAAAATGACATCCCGGTTCCGTCTCCTTTCACATTAATATGCGAATCTCCGGCTCCAGCGCCACCCCGAACCGTGTTTTTACCCGTTCCGTCACATCCTCGATCAGCTGCAGAACATCCGCGGCGGTCGCGCCGCCCCGGTTGACGACAAAACCGCAGTGTTTTTCCGATACCTGTGCGCCGCCGACCGAATAGCCCTTAAGCCCCGCATCCATGATCAGCTTTCCGGCAAAATAGCCCTCCGGACGCTTAAAAGTGCTCCCCGAGCTCGGCAGATCCAGCGGCTGTTTGCTCACCCGCTGTTCTTTCAATTCATCCATGCGCGTTCTGATCTCATCGGGATTTCCTTTTTTCAGGGCGAGCTTTGCGCCGAGTACGATCCAGCCGTTTGGCAGCACCGCGCTTTTGCGGTAGCCAAGCTCCAGCCCGGAAGCAGGGATTTCCCGAACTTCGCCTTCCTGCGTCAGCACTGTTGCCGAGACCAGCACCTGTTTCATTTCCCCGCCGTAGGCTCCGGCATTCATCACGACCGCGCCGCCAAGCGTCCCCGGAATGCCGGAAGCAAATTCAAATCCGGTGAGCCCGGCTTCCAGCGCCCGCTTTGCGATCACTGAGAGCATTGCGCCGGACTGCGCAGTGATCACACAGGATTCAGAGATCTCAATCCGGCTGAAATTTTTATACAGCTGCAGCACAAGCCCCCGGTATCCCGCATCAGGCACCAGCAGGTTGCTCCCGTTTCCGATCACATAGAACGGATACCCCTGTTCACGGCAGATCCGCACGATCTGGCAGACTTCTTCCAAAGCCGTCGGCATGGCAAAAAGATCCGCCGGCCCGCCGATACGGAACGTCGTGTGCTTTTTCATGCTTTCCTGTTCATAGACATTTTTTTCCCCCACCACATTTTGCAGCAGAGTCAGCATTTTGGATCTGTCTGTCATATCAAAAACTCCTCCATAATACCATGAGCGCCATACCTGCGGATATTTATGACTTGTACCTGTTCAGAATTAAACAGGACAGGTCCTCGCACCTGCTGCGAAAACCGTACGAAAACATAACAAGGTACTGAACAGTTACACGAAAACGTTCAGGATACGGACAGTACACCGCTTACACGAATACTCTCCACAGCTTCCAGCAGTTTTTCCGGCGGAAGCACCAGTGCCATACGCACATAGCCTTCCCCAAGGGAGCCAAAGCTGCTGCCAGGCGTACAGATGACGCCGGATTTTTCCATCAGGGTCAGGCAGAATTCGTTCGAATCCGTGTACCCCTCCGGCAGCGGCGCCCACACAAACATCGTACCTTCACTGTCCGGCACATTCCAGCCAATGGAACGTAATCCGCCGCACAGTGTCCGGTTGCGCTCCTCATATTTTTCGCACTGACGCAGCACGCTGTCAAACGGGCCGTTCAGCGCCGCGATCGCGCCGATCTGCACCGGAAGGAACGTGCCGTAATCATACTGGGTTCGCATCGACTTAAATTTCTGAATCACGTCCGCGTTGCCGAGCGCAAAGGAAACACGGGCTCCCGTGTAATTAAAGGTTTTCGAAAGGGAGTAAAACTCAATGCCGACTTCTTTCGCTCCCTCAAACGACAGGAAGGATCGGCAGGTTCTCCCGCCGTATACAATATCAGAGTATGCGCTGTCATGCAGGATGATAATCTGGTATTTTTTTGCAAACGCGATCAGATCTTCATAGAAGGAATCCGGCGCGACACGGCAGATTGGATTGGCCGGATAGCTCACGACCATCAGCTTAGCCTTTTTCGCAACCTCTTCCGGAATATCGTCGAAATCCGGCAGGAAGCCGTTCTTCTCATAAAGCGGGTATTCCCACAGCGCAGCATCGCAGAGCTGCGGACCGATGTCAAAGATCGGGTAACCCGGATTCGGCACCAGCACCAGATCCCCCGGATTGCAGAGTGTCCAGGCAATATGCGTCATTCCTTCCTGTGAACCGTAAAGCTCCATGATCTCATTGGTCTCAAGGCTCACGCCGAAGCGGCGTTGATAAAATGCCTGCACAGACGTGATCAGTTCAGGCAGCTCCACCAGAGAATATTTATAATTTTCCGGCTTGCGGGCCGCCTCGCTCACCGCCTCCATGACGTGCTGCGGCGGCTTAAAATCCGGCGTCCCAACAGAAAGATTGTATACGGTCTTTCCCTGTCGGAGCAGTTCTTCCTTCTTTGCATTCAGAGTCGCGAAAATGCCCGCCTGAATACTGTTGGCTTTATCTGAAAATGTAATGTCCATCTGTATTTCCTCCCAGTTACGTAACTGTTCAATACCTTCCACAGTTACTGTATATTCATCGGGTATGATACTACCGCCCGGCTGAAAAAGCAAATCTTTTCGTTATCACACGCGCTTCGCAGCAAATGCGGAATACTGTCCTAAGCAAGAACTCTTTTCTTTTTTTGCCAGAGAACGGTCAGCAAAAACAACAGCGCCGAAAGCGTCGTGATGCCGCATCCGAGCCAGAATCCGACCGGCGTATACTTCATGTCGATCGTGTGCTCGCCTTCCTCCAGATGAACGCCGATCAGGGCGCCACCCACACAGGAAAATGCAGTCTCCTCCCCATCCACCAGGATGGTCCAGCCCTCGTCGTAGGGAATCGTCAGAAGAAGCGTACCGGCTTCCTGTACATTTACCGTCCCGCTTACCCTGTTGCCGTCCACGTCAACATTTTCCATCTGGCTTGCGGCAAGCGTATCAATGACCTCCTGATAGGACTCATTGGAACAGGTATAGACCTGTGCCTGCACCGTAGTCTGTGTCTCTTTCAGTGTCACGGTAAATTCCGCGATATTGTCCTCCGAAGTACTGTTGATCACGTAAAGATGATCTGTGTAATCGGAAAAGGTCTTCGAATATTCCGGTGTATCGAGGGCAATTTCTTCCACTCGCGTGTCAATGCACATGTAGACCTGCTTATTATCCGGAACCTTGATTGCATAAGTCTCTCCGTCTTCCATATCAATGTAACGGTCAAGGACAAAAATCGCATCGTGTCCGGTCGCCAGCTCCACAAAGCTGTTCTGGATATCCAGCGGTTCTCCGGAGCTGGTGTCCCATTCGAGGATCGCGTCGTCCACCATAAAGCCAAGAGAAAGCGCGTTGTCATTCTCATACAGAGTCAGCTCGCCGTCCTGCCCGATCCTCTCAAACTGGTAAAATGTTTCAGAATCCGTCGGCGAAGCCACGTATTTGATGCCAAAGATATCGTTCATCAGCTTCGTCACGCCGAGATAGCCGTTTTTATTCGTCCGTGCTTCAATGCCGAGTGCATCGCAGAAATCAATCACGGAACTCTGCATGGTCGAATTGAACATGACAAGCGCGTTGCCTCCCACATACATTGTGACATTCCGCATGCGCTGGCGATCTACCTCGCTGCGGTAGAAGCTGTCCTCGTCTTCATCCAGTTCGGCAATCAACGCCTGATAAGAGGTCTGGTCGGCCAGATAGATGCTTCTCGTAACACTGCCGTTCTGCGAAATACCGTAGATCGCATTTGCGGCAATCTCGACCACCATCACACAGGTGAGAGCGGTGCGGAATACGGAAGGCTTCAGCCGGTCCACATATCTTCCTGTTAATAAAAAGACAAAATAGAAAATCAGCAGCCCCAGCGAGATCAAAAACAGATACCCTTCCAGTTCCTGCTCCGGATCAAGGTACCGTATGATCAGAAATACACACGGCACAGCCACCGCAAACAGCATTTCCGGCAGCCAGAATTTTTTCAGGTGTCCGAGAGCATCGTAAGCCATCACCAGCACGATCGCTATATAAATGAAAGCAAAACGGTTCGGCAATCCGTTCTGCTGATGGAAGCCATGCCAGATATAGTTCGGTATGTTGCAGGCAAAGCTGAACAGCAGCAGCGCGCAAAGCCCGTAATGCGCCAGCCGCTCGCGCAGACGCACTTCTCTGTCAAACAGATAAAGCACTGCCAGAAGCACTGTCGCCACCCCGCAGTAGACATTCAGTCCCACCTGCGAGCTGGAGATCGTCACCGGCTCCATGAACGCCATGTGATTCTCCAGAAGCTCCGCCAGACTCTCGTAAAACTTGACCACAGTCGGGAATGTGTTGGATTCCATCGACTCGGAGGATGTCAGCCCCATAAATGCCGGAACAAGCATCAGCGCCGACATGCCGCCGGCGAGCAGCGAGTGCCACGCAAAAGTCAGGCAGCTTTTTCCAAGGTCGCGCCAGAAGCTGCGTTTAACGCTGTAAGATGCGCTCGTCTGCCCCTTGCCGCTGCCGTATTCGCCTGTCTGCGCGATCCAGCGCACAAGAAAATACAGGCAGGAGAACAGGCACAGCATAAAGCCGATATAATAATTACACCAGAGCCCGTAAAACAGGGCAAGACAGTAGAAGCGTCCGCTTTTCCCCTTTACGATCTGCTCAATCCCATACATGATCAGCGGCAGCATTGCCACGCTGTCCAGCCACATGAGGTTGAAATAGTAGCCGATCACAAAGTTGCTTAAGGCGTACATCATGCCAAAAACAACCGGTAAATATGTCCTTTCCTCATCACGCTTATGCATATACCATGAAAAGCAGCCGCCGCAGAGCGCGATCTTCAGAAGGATCATCAGATCCATGAAATCGCAGACATTGGCAGTAGGGATCAGTACCATCAGCAGATTCAGAGGGCTCGCCAGATAATATGCGATCGTGGACCAGAGGTTGTATCCCAAACCGCCCGAAAAAGAGTACAGCAGGGATTCGCCGTCCACCAGTTTTTCATGAAAGTCCGTATAAAACGGCAGATACTGATGAAGGGAATCGATGATCAGCAATGTCTTGTCGCCAAACGGCCAGACTCCCATCAGTGCAAATCCCACAAGCGCCACTACGCCGCTTAACAAAAAACCTGCCAGAAAATAAAGGCTTGAAAGTGTTTTCGCCTTTGTCCCGTCCATCGTGCGTTCCTTTTTCAAATGTCCTTTTTTTGACTTCTCTGATAATTCTTCCATAATCCCTCTTAAAACCTTTTCCGCAGCTGTTTGAAATCTTCACAGCTGCCATACTTTTTTATCCGTCTTTGCGTCACAGCCGGATTTCCTTTCCAAGGTGGAACGAATAAATCATCCGCTCACGCACCGGCCGTCCGGTCAGCCGTATCAGCGCTTTCTCATAATAGTCGATCTGTGTCCGGTAGCGCCGGATCAGCGTCTCCCCATCCGGCACCCGGTCTGTCTTGTAGTCCACGACCGTGATCCCGTCGTCTTCTATAAAAAAAGCATCAATGATTCCCTGTACCAGAACAATCTCCTCATCTGAGACATTTTCCGGATTATCATAAGAGTCTCCGTAAATCTCCGGCGCCGGAACCCCCAGCACAAACGGCTGCTCGCGGAACAGCTGCCCTTTTGCAGCCGCCTGCTCCATCCTGTGTCCCAGATCCGTCTGCAGGAATATGGAAATATCCTTTAGGCGGATGGAAGCTGCCGCATCCTCGGACATTTTACCACAACTGATCAATTCTTCCAACTGCAAACGCAAATCTTCTTTCTTAGAAAAATCTAAATTTTCCATGAACGCATGATAGGCGGTGCCCCGGTCTGCCGCACCTGCGAAACGCGAAGCGTTTTTTTCATCGGATACCCCGGTTCTGTTCATAAAACGGGGAATCAGGGGAACGACCGTTTCCTCTTCGTAAATCTCCTGTGCGTCATTCTCTTCCATCTTTTGCGACATCTTTTTCAGTTCAGAGACCGTCACCTTGCCCGGAATTGCCTGATTTTTCTCATAGGGATAAACCAGAGAAAAAACCGATTCCAGATATTCCCTTGTCTCCTCATCCTGACAGCGGGTGCGGTCGAGCCGAAGCAGGTCCTGCAGCGTAAAGAAATCTTTTGCCTGTTCCGCCTGCCCGGCGGCCTGGTTTTTCTCCGGGCTGATCACACGCACAGAAAACAGGCTGTTCTGCGTTATTTCCGCAGATTCGCCCATCGCGCAGCCCTGTTTCAGGATGGCTGGAGCGACCCAGTCCAGATAAGTGGAAGCGCCGGAAAGCCAGGAGTAAGAAATGCGGGGCGCTACTATATTCCAGGTCTGCTGCTTTTTCTCAAGGTTCTTCACGCCACCGGTCAGGATCAGCTTCTCCTTTGCCCTTGTCATGGCCACATACAGTACGCGCAGCTCCTCTCCGAGGTTTTCCGTGGAAAGCTTCTCCTGAATTGCCTTTTTAAGAAGCGTCGCCTGGCGCATGCGGGGAAGACTCTCTTTCCAAACCCAACCGGCAGCATCAGAACTGTTTTCAGTTTTCCGGACATTACTCGTATAATCACAGGCAATCCCCCATTCCGGATGCATCACGACTCTGCTGCGCGCGTCAGATTCATTGAAGGCTTTCCCCATGCCGGCAACAAACACAATCGGGAATTCCAGTCCCTTGCTCTTGTGAATGCTCATGATCCGCACAACGTCTCCCGCCTCGCCGGTCAGGCTGGCCTCACCATAATCCACCTCATATTTCTGCAGGTTCTCAATATAGCGCACAAAATGATACAGTCCCCGAAAACTCGTCGCCTCGTACGCAATCGCCTTCTCCACCAGCATATTCAGGTTTGCCTGACGCTGCTGACCAGCGGGCAGCGCGGCGGCATATTCGCCGTAGCCGGTCACGTCGAGCACTTCCCATATCAGCTGATGAACGGGCGTGTGCGCACATTTTGCCCGCAGATTCTCATAAACTGCAAAAAATGCGCGCAGTTTCTCCACGATGTTCTCTTCAAAGGGCGAATCGTCCTGCCCTCGCCGGGTGGCATCCTCGCCCGTCGGGCGGGATATTCGCCGACCGCAGGGAGGGGGCGCTTCCACAGATTCGTCAGATCCGCCCGTCATATACCGGCGGCAGCAGTCATAAAAAGACGTTTTCGGCTCCGCTTTTGCCGCAATCCGGATTTTCGCCAGTTCCTCATCGGTAAAACGGCCAATCGGGCTTCGCAGGACAGCCGCCATTGGAATATCCTGCAGCGGATTATCCAGAATCTGCAGATAGGAAAGAACCGTACGCACCTCCGCAGCGGAAAAATATCCTTTCTGCGAACCTGTATACACAGGAATTCCCATATCGGTAAGCACTTCGCCAAAGGTCTCCGCCCAGCCGCTGACGGTGCGGAGCAGGATCACAATATCACCAAATCTTGCCGGGCGAAAGCCGGGCGCAGGGGCATTCTTATCGACCACCGGCATACTGCCCACCAGCTCCAGGATGCGGCGCCCGATCATTTTTGCTTCCTCTTCGCGCAGGCTGGCAGAGGAAGCAGGATGGGACGCTTCCATTTCATCCATAGCTTCCCCATCCAGAAGAAGCAGTTCGGTCTGATACGGATCTGTCACATCGGGCGGTTCCGGAAACTCAGCTCCCGGATAAAGAGCCGCGTCGTCGTCATAAGCCACTCCCCCCAGCGGTTCGGTCATGATCTGCCGAAATACATGATTGACCGAATCCAGCACCTGATGCCGGCTCCGGAAATTGCGGTGCAGGTCGATGCGGCAGGTACCCGCATTCCCGGGACTCTCCGCATTCTCAGTACTTTCTGTGTTTTCTGTGTTTTCTGTATTTTCTGTGTTTTCTGTGTTTTCCGCGTTTTCTGCGTTTTCTGCTTTTTCTGCACTTTCTGCGTTTTCTGCTTTTTTTGCACTTTCTGCGTTTTCCGCGCTTTCTGCCCTCGCCGGACAGTAGGTGTGATATTTCTCCATGAACAGCTCCGGCCGCGCCAGACGGAACCGATAAATGCTCTGTTTTACATCCCCGACCATAAAGCGGTTGTGCGCATCAGCACATTTTCCGCTGACACTGCTTAGGATCAGTTCCTGTACGAGATTGCTGTCCTGATACTCATCGATCATAACCTCCTCAAAGGTCTCCGCGTACTCAAGCGCCACTGCAGTCGGTTTCAGCTCGCCAGATACAGGATCTCGGTTCACAAGCGCATTCAGCGCCAGATGTTCCATATCTCCAAAATCCAGCACATTCTTTTCCGCTTTTTTTTCCGAAAGGCGCTTCATAAATGCTTCCGTCAGTCTCGTCAGTACGCGGACCACTACACCGCTTCTCAGAAATTCTTCCTGCAGCACATTGAGATCATCGTAGTAATAGCGTTCGCGCAGCGCATTGATCTGATCCTTGCATTCCGCCCGTATGGCAGCCACCAGCTGTTTCTTTTCCTCAGAGATCCGCTCGTCCTTTTTTGAACCAAGACGCACCCAGGCTCCCATATTCCGGAACGCATTTAAATATTCCGCAAAGCTTTTCCCTGTTAAAGCTTCGTCCATCGCGCAGCGATTCTGCATGGACGAAGCGTCCTGCCGTCGAGTGCAGCGAGGGGGCGTTTCCAGCAGCTCATCGACCAGCTCCAGATCCGATAGCAGCGCTTTTTCATAAGGGTACGGACCGTCCGGCTCCCGCGTGATCTGAAGTGCCAGTTCCAGCTGTTCTTTCACATCACCCAGACGCACAGCCGTGTCCGATTCAATAAAAGAAAACCAGGGCGGCTGCCAGACTGTTTCCTGGGAATCAGAAGATATATATACTGCGCGGCATTCCTGCAGCCATTCTTCCGGGAACGGCTGTCCCAGTGCAAAATGATAGATTTGCAGGATCATCTCTTCCACGTCAGCGTCGCCCTTGCCGGTCGAAAACTGCTCCAGGAATTCTGTGAATTCCACGGATTCTGTTTTTTCAGGTACGTTTTGCCCCTCACTGAAAGAGTCCGTTTTTTTATCTCTGGCAGATGCGCACTCATCCTCCTGTGCGAATGCATATGCTTCATCCACGATCTCTTTCACCGTCTCCTGCTCCAGCAAAAGCACCTCGCCCTCATCCGCGACACGGAAAGACGGATCAATTCCGATGGTCTGGAAATGATTGCGCAGCACATGCAGGCAGAAGCTGTGAATGGTCATAATCTTCGCGTTCATCACCAGAACCAGCTGCCGCTGCAAATGCTCATTGTCCGGATCCTGTTCCGCCCTTTTCTCCAGTGCATCCCGGATGCGTCCGCGCATTTCCGCCGCCGCCGCATTGGTAAAGGTGACGACAAGCAGGCGGTCAATATCAATGGGAGCTTTCTTTCCTTCGCCCGTGATCATGGAAATAATGCGCTCAACCAGCACTGCTGTCTTTCCGGAGCCGGCCGCCGCGGAGACAAGGATATCTTTGTCGCGTGTATCAATGACCAGCTGCTGTTCGGCAGTCCACATAATTGTCCGTGACTCGCCTTTGCGAGTCATGGATGCAGGCCGCGCCATCTCGCTACTGCGAGATTCTGCACGGCGCGGCTCTCCATTTACTTCTCTGCTCATGCGTTGCCGCCTCCTTCCCTATTTTTAATGGGCAGGCGCTCCCATACCTGTTCGGCTGTAATCTGCGGCCTGCGCGGCGCGCAGCTTCCAGGAAGCTTTTTATCCATGCCGCAGACATCCGCGTACGGGCAGTAATCACAGGCGCTCCTGTTCTTATCTTCAAAAGGATGCGCCCCAATCTCACCCGCCAGAATCTCATTTCCCGTCCTCGAAAGCAGCTGCGACACATAAGAGGAAAGCTCCTCAAACTGCTTCGTCGTCGCAAGGCTGGACGAGGCTTTCGGGGTTCCATCCTTTTTTATCCCTACCGGAATCACGAGCGAGTCACAAGAACTTTCAGCCAACTCCTTATCCATGAAACGCACCACCGGCCCGTCGCCGTTGACCAGTCCGTTCGGACGCATCTTTTTCAGAAGTGCCTCCGAAGCCCGCTGCGGGTCTTCTTCTTTTTCCAGCACCGGATCCTGAAGATGATGGTAAAAAATTCCTGCCGGGATCACCTTTTTCCCGGGATGAAGCTTCTGTTCCATTTCCAGCGCGGCGTTCAGGTAGACGACCAGCTGCAGCTGCAGTCCGTAGTAAAGCGATACCAGATCAAACTGTGTGGAACCGGACTTATAGTCCACCACCTTCACATACACGGTATCGTCTGTTTCCACCGTGTCAATGCGGTCAATCCGCCCCTGCAGTGAGATGCGCCCGTGATTATCCAGCAGTACCTGCGTCGCGCCAAGGTCCTGCGTATCCGCAAACGAAATCTCCGAGCTGACCGGTCGGAATTGCCCGGCTGACATCTGCTCCCGCATCACCCACACCGTGCGCCGCAGAATCCGTTTCAGCCGCCGGATCGTATATTCCTCCCTGGCGCCCGCGTGCAGAATGCCTCCCTCATAAGCATCCGCCGCCAGGTCTACACAGTGATCCATCTTCCGCGCCTGCTCTTCATACGGATATTCACCCCAGTCACGCCCTTCCGCAAGCATCTGCCGTGAAAACAGCTCGATCGCCTCGTGGAAAAGAGTGCCCAGATCCGTCGCCTTTACCCCGTACTCCGTGCGCTCCTTAAGCCGCAGCCCGTAAGAGATATAATGTGAAAACGCACAGCCGGCAAACTGTTCCAGCCGCGTCACGCTCGCCGTCATCTGTCCCGGTTCCCCGCCTGACCCTGACTGAAGATAGAGCTCCATGGCTGTCGGGGCGGTCAGCTTTTCGGAATCTGCCCCCCGTCCGTCTGAAAATGCCGCACACGCAAGAGTCCGCACACGCGCGCTGAAATCCTCATCATTCAGATAATACCGGTACAGCTCCAGCCATGATGAAAAAGCCTGCTCCGTTTCCATGCACACAGAACTCCTGCCCGTGCGCAGATTCTGCAGTCCATGCAGCAGATAAAGCATGCCGTTTTCTCTGGAAGTCACCTGGGATAAAAGCGTCCCTGCGTCCTGCTCCCTGTGCACTTCCAGATTCGGAAACAGTCTGCGGATCGTACCAACCAGATAAGAAGGACGCATCGCCGTCCCGTCGCCGCTGCTTAAACACCAGGACAGATACAGCTGGTCCTGCGGCTTGGTCAGGTTCTGATACAGATAAAATCTCTGGATATAGCTGTTCTCCCGTGCCGTCGGCGCAAGATTCGCGCCGGTCGCAATCAGAATTTCCCGTTCTGTGTCCGAAACGATCCCGCCGCCATCGCCGCGTGACGGCACCCAGCCGTCATTCAGGCCAAGGAAAAACAGCACTTTTACATTTGCAAGCCTGGACCGGCGGATATCGCCCACCTGCACCTGGTCGATACCGGGCGGAATGATCCCGATCTTCGCCTCGGAAAGCCCCGCGTCCAGGATCTGGGCAAATTCCGCACAGTCCATCGTCTCCTCGCCGAGCAGATCGACCATCTCATCCAGAAGGCCGATCAGGACCGGATAGATCTGGCGGTACTCGCCCGCCAGATCCATAGAATTTGCGCAGGTTTCTGCTCTTAATTCATTTTCCCGGTTTTTCAGCTGCTGCTGCACCCCGCAGTCCTCCAGCAGCTGATAAAGACAGCGCGCGTATTCCGAGAGCGGACGCCCTTTGATCTGCATTTCTTTCGCAAATGTGCCGACGCGCTCCATAAATCGTGCGCGCAGGGAATTATACAGAGCAAGACCCGCAAGAGGAACCTCCGGTTCCTGTGTGTCCGGATCACTATGCATGGCTGATATTTCCTGAACCCGGTCTTGCCCGTACAGATCTGGTGCTTTTTCATGCTGTCCGTCTGTCCTGCCGGGATCCTGATTGTTTGCCTGCACAGTCTCCACGGGCGCAGACAATTCTGCGGAACAAGTCACATTCCGCAGTTCGGCCGGACACCACGTCCACTCCCGCTCCCAGCTGCTTCGGCCGCGGATTCCCGCCGCCAGGCAATAATTCTCCAGCCGGTCAATCTCATCCGAAGTCAGTCCCACCATGCCGGTGCGCAGGAAACTGAACACGCTCTCCCGTGAAAAATCCTGCTGCACCATCGCGAGCGCCCCGCGCACAAATTCCAGACAGGGATTCAGAAGCAGCTGCCTGGTCTCGTCAACAAAAGCAGGAATGCCATACGTCGGAAAGATTTTATTGACATAATTCCCATACGCAGCCATGTCCCCGGCAATCACCGCAATCTCCCGGTAACGATAGTGCTCCTCCCGCACCAGACGCGAGATCGTGCGCGCCGCAAAATGCACCTCCTGCGCAGGGGAAGACAGTTCATGCAGGGAAATTTCGTCGCGAAGAGGCGAATCAACGTTGCCCGTCAGATTTTGTCCGGGCTGCGCTTCATCATCAGGCGCTTCCATCTCTTTCCCTCTGTATGGCCGCTGTTTTTTGCGGAACAGGTTCTGTTCGAGATGGTACAGGGCTCCGCCCTTTCGGAAACGCGGGAGGTCATGATCTTTTTGATCAGATTCATCCGTTCTCTCTATTGGGGAATCTTTAAGAGTACGGTCCGTTCCGAAGTTCTTCCCCGGTCCCAGCACAATCGGCTCTTCAAAAATACCCGGATATTCAGAAACTCCGGAACCGGAAGTACCGGATTCGAAAGAGCCGGATTCCGCATTATCAAAATCTTTTCCCATCGAGACAGGAAGCCCATCCCGCGGCGGCGCATCCGCCGCGCACTGCATCACGCTTCGGATCAGACGGCGGCTCGGCGCGAACAGTTCATGCTCCCGGATTTCTCCAAAGAAATTCTCCCTGGCATCGATGGTCACAGTCAGGTAGATCATCGGGCAGACGCGCATCAATTCTCTTAAAACTGTAAGCTGCGAGGGCGTAAATCCGGCGTATCCGTCAAACGCCAGCACACTTTTCCGCAAAAGTTCTGAGCGTCCGGCCACCTGCGCGAGCACCTCCAGCAGTTCCTCCGGCTTCATAAACCGCTCCCGCTGATAATCGAGAAACGCGCGGTAGAGCACCCGGATATCCGCCAGCTTTGCGTGCAGCAGTGGGCGGTTTTCCACGGAATCAAGCATATTCTGCAGATCCGTATCCGAAATCTCATACTGCATCAGTTCGGAAAGGATGGATTTCACCTCCGAGACATACCCGGTACGGTTCATCTTCGCACCGAGCACCTGCAGTTCCTCCTTTTGCTGCTCCGCCACACGGCGGATCATCAGATTTTTACCCGTCTCCGTGAGCACTGTTCTCTGATCCGCACCCACCTCCTCAAAGACGCGGTGCGCCAGTCTCCGAAAGCTTAAGACATCGATATTCATGATGCCCCTGTCCGGGTGCAGCATCACCAGATCCCGCTGGGTCTGCATTGTAAACTGCTCCGGCACGATCACCAGATAGCTGCGTTCCGAATGCAGGCGGGATTCTTCTATGATCTTCTGATAAAGGCAGTGGGATTTCCCACTGCCGGAATTGCCGAAAATGAACTGCAGCACGCCTTGCCTCCTCCCGATGCGTAAAACACGCTTTCACATGCTCATATGATTTTCACAGCAGATGCGATGACCTGTCGTGATTAATTCCCATTTTACAGAATTGGATCATCGAGTCTCTTAATCTTTTCCAGAAGCTGTTCCACCTCCAGCCGTTCGATATCCTGTTCCATGTTCTTTGATTTTTCCGTCTCTCCCGCAGCTTCAATCTCTCTTCGAAGATCCAGCATTGTCATATCTGTTTCTGAAATCACATCCGCGCAGTTTTTCAGGCGCTCCGCAATCCTGTCCTGATCCGGAATATTCTTTTTGTATTTCATCTCGTGCTCCAGGCTCGCCCAGAAATCCATCGCGATCGTGCGGATCTGTACCTCCACTTTCATGTCCTTTTTCTGGTCGGTAAAAAAGACCGGCACACTGACGATCAGATGCAGGCTCCGGTATCCATTCGGCTTCGGATTGGAAATATAATCCTTTTCCCGCAGCAGATGGATGTCATCCTGCGCGATCAGCGCCTGCGCCAGCAGATAAATATCGTCGACATAAGAACAGATCACGCGCACTCCGGCAATATCGTTGATATTATCTATCAGACACCTCATCGAAAGCTTCTGATCCTGCCGGAGCATTTTTTCAAAAATACTGTGCGTGCTCTTTACCCTCGTAGTGATAAAATTGATCGGATTCCGCTGATAGCGGACGCTGAATTCCGTATTGAGCACGTCAAATTTGGTCCGGATCTCTTTTAACGCACAGGTGTACATCATCCGCAGCTTTTTGTATTCCACCATCTGGTCGATGATCTGTTCCACCTGCGAAAGTGAGAGTCCCGACATGGTGATCGGGTTCTCAATCTGCCCGAGAAACATCTGCTCTACATATTCATCATTTATATTAAGTAACGCGTTCTCTTCCATATTAGGAGCCTCCACGCTGATTCCTCCTTTGTCTTTTGCTTTGCTGCTAAATTATCAGATTGATTTACATTTGAAATGCACCTTTTGAGGTGCATCTTTCAATAATCAATGCATTCTGTTTTCATAATCCTGCAATTCATGAAAAAGAGCATCCACGATTGCCTCTTTTCCTTCTACCCGAAACAGCATAAAGTATCTATGATTCCTGAAATTAATTCTCTTATACCCGTGCTCTTTTAAACGCGGATTATCACAGGGCTTCAGGCTCCCCGCAACATGCGACAGAGCCTGAACTGTCTTTTCAAAATCATCTAACAAATTCGCAGCAGCCTGTTCATTTCTTTTTTCATAAAGTAAATACTGAATATAACAGTCCAGTTCATTTTCTGCATCTGATGTTACTATTACATTATAATCCATACTTTGTCCTCATCTCAGAAATAACAGCTGTTGCTTCTTTCTGCATACCTTTTTCGCTATGTTCTCTTGCCTGGCTTAACCCTTCCAGCATTTCATCCTCCGTCATAGCCGTATACAGATTCAACGGTTTTTTCCTGATTTCAAACGGAAATCCATTATTGGCAACAGCCTGTGTCAAAAATATTCTGATTGCAGAGGTCGTATCGGTTCCTAAGTCCTTAAAAAGCCTGTCAGACTTTTTCTTTAAATCATCGTCCACTCTGATCTGAATTGTACTTGCCATATTCTCGCACCTCCATTCTCCTGCTGCTAATATAATGCAATATCATTACTAAGTCAATACTTTCGCAAGCATGAATTTACTTTTCATTACAACACATCCCCGTATTTTTCTACATTCGAATGTTGCAAATTTCCGAAAAAACTGTGAAAACCGCATCATTCCCCAGGGTTGTTTCATGAAGAAAATTTAAACTTGGGAAAAACGTAGATTTTATCGAG
>JAJQIL010000059.1 GCA_021199235.1 Lachnospiraceae bacterium
TACTCATGTTTATGCTTTTTCCAAAGCGGCGCGGACGTGTGAAAAGATTCACCTTGCCCCAATTGCTCAGGAGTTCTTTTATCATGCCGGTCTTATCTACATAATAAAAGTCCTGCGTAATTATTTCCGCAAAATCTTCTATCCCGATTGGCATTTTTTTCTTTTCCACACCACCCACCTCCTCAGACTGTAAAGCATAACTAACCTGTTGTACCTATAGCTTACCATAGAACAGCCCCTCAAATCAAGGTCTGTTTTAATATCGTTTTATTAACAATCTGCATCGGTCCACAGGTTGCAAGACTGTCACACTGACGTGCGACACTTACGGTAATTTATCCTGAAAAAAACTCCCGTGTAACTGTGAAAGTACTGTACAGTTACACGGGAAATTTGTTTATAGACACATGGCCATATTAACCGGCAGGTGAAGGATGCCGTCTCTAATCTGGAAACCTTTTAAATTTTTGCTTGATTCAGGCATTCTTCAGCCTTGCAAGCTGCGCCTGCACCTGTTCCATCATCTGCGTGTACTTCGCAAGCTTTGCCTTTTCCTCGTCGATCTTCGCCTGCGGCGCCCTGCTCGTAAATTTCTCATTGCCGAGCATTCCGTTGACACGGGCCAGTTCTTTGGTCAAACGTTCCTCCTCTTTGGTCAGACGGGCGAGTTCTTTATCCAAATCGACCAGCTCCGCAAACGGCATATATACCACCGCGTCCGGAGTCACCGCCGAAACCGCGTCGTCGCTGATGCCGGTCTTGTCGGCCTGCACATGCACCTCGCTCGCGTAACCGAGTGTCGCGAAGAATACTTTGCCGTTTTCGAAAATGGAACGGATTCCTTCGCTCTCTGATACGACAAAGACCTGTGCTTTTTTGCTCGGCGGCACATTCATGCCGGTGCGGGCATTGCGGATCGCGCGGACGGCTTCTTTGATGGTCTCCACCGCTTTTTCATCGTCTTTAAAGCACCATTCTTCTTTCCATTCCGGCCAGGAGGAGATCATGATGGATTCCGCAATCTCCGGCATCGTCGCGGAAATGCAGCCGGGTCCTTTTACATTCTGCGCACAGATGCTTCCTGCCGCAGCTGTACCGTTCTGCGCGTCTCCGTTATGCAGCGTACAGAAGATTTCCTCTGTGATAAACGGCATAAACGGATGCAGCAGCTTTAACGCATTGGTGAGCACCGTCTTCAAAGTCCAGAGTGCGGCGCCCTTTGTGGTATCAGTCTCGCTGTAAAGGCGCGGCTTCACCATCTCAATGTACCAGTCGCAGAACTCTTCCCAGATGAAATCGTACACCTTCTGCACGGCAATTCCCAGCTCGTAACGGTCCATGTTGTCCGTCACTTCTTTTGCCAGATCATTTACCTTGGAAAGGATCCACTTATCCGCGCTGGTCAGCTTATCGAGATCCATTTGCTCCGGGATTCCTGTTCCAGCCGCGCCGGATTCAGAGGCCGGATCATTTCCGTCCGCCGCAGCGGCCTCATCCGCCTTATCCAGATTCATCATGATAAAGCGGGACGCATTCCACACCTTATTCGCGAAGTTGCGGGACGCTTCCACACGCTCCATATAGAAGCGCATATCGTTGCCCGGCGCGTTGCCGGTGATCAGCGTCAGGCGCAGTGCATCCGCGCCGTACTGGTTGATGATCTCCAGCGGATCTATGCCGTTTCCTAAAGATTTGCTCATCTTGCGGCCCTGTGAATCGCGTACCAGACCGTGAATCAGCACATGATGGAACGGCACCTTGCCGGTCTGCTCAATTCCGGAAAATACCATGCGGATGACCCAGAAGAATATGATATCATATCCCGTCACCAGAACATCAGTCGGGTAGAAATATTCCAGCTCCGGCGTCTTATCCGGCCAGCCCAGTGTAGAGAACGGCCACAGTGCGGAAGAGAACCAGGTGTCCAGCGTGTCCTCATCCTGCGTCAGATGTGTGCATCCGCATTTCGGGCAGATCTTCGGCATTTCGCGCGCCACTACGGTCTCGCCGCAGTCGTCGCAGTAGTAAGCCGGAATCCGGTGTCCCCACCAGAGCTGACGGGAGATACACCAGTCCTTGATGTTTTCCAGCCAGTGCAGGTAAGTCTTGTCAAAACGATCCGGAACGAAAGTCAGCGTACCTTCGAAATCATATCCGTCTGCCGCAGCTTCCTGAGCGGAGCCATCTGCAGCAGCATTCTCAGCAGCTTCCTGATCCGCGCTCTCCTTTGTCTCATTGGCGATCTCTGACGCAAGATCTGCTCCCGGTACGTTGATCTTTCCGCGCTTCAGAGCCGCGATCGCCGGCTCCGCCATCTCTTTCATGCGCACGAACCACTGCGGCTTGATCATTGGCTCGACCGTAGTCTTGCAGCGGTCATGTGTGCCGACACTATGCGAGTGCGGAACCACTTTTACCAGCAGCCCCAGTTCGTCCAGATCCTGCACCATCGCCTTGCGCGCTTCGTAACGATCCATGCCGACGTATTTTCCGCCCAGCTCGTTGATCGTCGCGTCGTCGTTCATGATGTTGATCTCCGGCAGATTATGGCGCTTGCCCACCTCAAAGTCGTTCGGGTCATGTGCCGGCGTGATCTTCACGCAGCCGGTTCCAAATTCTTTGTCAACATACTCGTCCGCGATCACCGGAATCTGACGTCCGGTCAGCGGCAGCTCCAGCATTTTCCCGACCAGATGCGTGCAACGCTCATCGTCCGGGTTCACCGCCACCGCGGTATCGCCGAGCAGCGTTTCCGGACGTGTCGTCGCGATCTCGACAAACTGGCCCGGCTCTCCGACCACAGGATAATTGATATGCCAGAAAAAGCCGTCCTGATCGACATGCTCGACCTCTGCATCCGAAATGGAGGTCTGGCAGACCGGGCACCAGTTGATAATGCGGGAGCCCTTGTAAATATAGCCTTTCTCATAAAGGCGGATAAAGACCTCCTCTACCGCTTTGGAGCAGCCCTCATCCATCGTAAAACGCTCGCGATCCCAGTCTGCGGACGCACCGAGCTTTTTCAGCTGATTCGTAATCTTTCCGCCGTACTCCTCTTTCCACGCCCAGGCGTGTTTTAAGAATTCCTCACGGCCGATCTCGTCCTTATCAATGCCCTGTTTTTTCAGCATCTCCGTCACTTTGACCTCCGTCGCGATCGCGGCGTGGTCCGTACCCGGCTGCCAGAGCGTCTCATAACCTTCCATCCTCTTAAAACGGATCAGGATATCCTGCATCGTCTCATCCAGCGCATGCCCCATGTGCAGCTGTCCGGTCACATTTGGCGGCGGGATCACGATCGTAAACGGTTTCTTGTCCGGGTTCACCTCTGCGTGGAAGTACCCCTTATCCAGCCAGTTCTGGTAGATGCGGTCTTCCAGCCCTTTCGGGTCATACGTCTTTGCCAGTTCCTTGCTCATATGCTCCTCCTTTTTTCAAATGAAAACGCCCTCTGCATGCACAAGCATACAAAGGGCGAGTGTCTCGCGGTACCACCTTTTCTTACAGACACATCTCCTGCCACTGATTTTAGCAGATTTCCGGAGAATTCAGTCTGTATCTCATGTTTTCTGTAACGGGAAATCCCGGAATGTCTTACTCACTGTCCGAATCCTGCGTTCTTCACACCTTTGCCAGTATGAATATCCTTCCGAAAATTACTCCTCATAAAGGAATAATCATCTGAAATCATCTTCGGGCAGCTTCAGTCATTCAGTTCAAAAGCCACGTTCCGCATTCGTCATCCCGGAAGGTCTTCCAGCCTGTGGACCCTCTTCTCTGTTGGCGCCGCAATGCGTACTCATCTTTCTCTATACTGTCTCAATCAGTATTTAATTTTCATTTTCTCTCTGTATCGGATTGCCATATGAAATTTCTGCAAGCAATCCTTACAGCGTTTTATTCATCTTAACGAACAGCGGGCTGTTTGTCAAGACAGATTTTACGGAACCTGCGGCAAAAATTATTACGAAAATTATTGCGCTGCCCCGGCTTCCGGCCCTTTTCCCTGCTTTTCCACCAGTGAAATATACTTCCATTTCCCCTGCGCGTATCTCGCAATGCAGGCAAACGCCGTGATCAGCCAGGTCAGGCCGGTCGTATACCAGACAGCCCAATAACCGATCTGCGCAAAGGACGAAAGGAGCAACGAAAAACCGACGCGGCCAATCACCTCCACGAGTCCGCTGATAAACGCAAACACAGAATCTCCCGCTCCGTTCATCAGGCTTCGCGGTATGTAGATCATGCCGAGCGGGAAATAAAACAGCGCCGTAATGCGCACCGCCCTTCCTCCGATGCCAACGACTGTCTCGTCGTCCACAAACAGACGGATAAAATCATTTCCGAACAGATACATCAGAGCCAGCATCGCCACACTGAATATCAGGACGAGGACAGTGCTGCTCCAAAAGCCTTTTTTCACCCGTTCCCGGTATCCCGCACCCAGGTTCTGCCCGGTAAAGGTCGCGACTGCGGTGCCGAGGGAGCTGAACGGCTGCTGCACGAGCGTTTCAATCCGCGATGTCGCGGTAAACGCTGCGATCACATCCTCGTCGAAACGGTTGATCACTCCCTGCAGGATCACACAGGAAATCGCGATCAGGGAGCCCTGCGCCCCAAAGGGAATCCCCAGCTTCAGACTCTTTTTAATCAGATAAGAATCCGGTAAAAAATCCGCTTTCGTAAGCCGGAAGTATGGATTCTTTTTTACCGCATAGATCATGCACCCGACCGCCGCAATCAGCTGTGCCAGAAGGGTTGCGATCGCCACGCCGGCAACGCCCAGTCCAAACGCCAGCACAAACACCAGATCACCGATCACATTCAGCACGCTCGCGACTATCAGAAAGATCAGCGGCGTGGTCGAATCCCCGAGTGCCCGCAGCATCGCCGCGATTCCATTGTAAAGGCCGGTAAAAATAATACCGCCGCACAGAATCCGCATATAGAGAAGCGCATCCTCAAAAATTACCTCCGGCGTATTCAAAAGATGCAGGATCGGCCGCGATAAAAGCAGCGAGAACACGCTGACCAGAACACTCACTCCCAGAATCGGGTACCACGCATTTCCGATCACCGTCTTTAATCGTTTTTCATCCCGGCATCCGAAATACTGCGCGATCAGAACACCTGCTCCGTTCGCGAAACCGGCGCACAGAGAAAAAAACATAAAATGCAGCGACGAGGTCGCGCCCACCGCCGCCAGCGCATTTTTTCCCACATAATTTCCCACCACGATCGAGTCTACCATATTATAGAACTGTTGGAAAAGATTCCCGACCAGCATCGGAAATGCAAACTTCAAAAGCAGGGACATCTCGTTTCCTTCGGTCATATCACTGATACGCTGTTTCGCCATTTCTGTCATTTCCTCCCATTTTATGATTCGACCGACAAAAATCATCCTGTCACGTAATAAACATTACTGTCATAGTGCGCACTGAAACGCCATCACGAACTCACCATATTACTCGTGATGGTGCCTCAGCTCATTGCGCAAAAGAAACGGCACAGGGCCGTTTCGGATTCATGCGATATGCAACGCTGTCTATTGTATCTCGAATGCATAAAAAATCAAGAAAAAATGAGCAAAAAAAGCGCCGAAAATTGAGTTGAAAATGCAAGATTCTTTTGCGAAATGCTATGATCGAGCAGGAGGCGGCTTGTCGGCCACTTACGCGCCCCTGCGCATAAAAGTGGCACAGATTACTGTCTGCGTTCCGGCCGTTCACTGAATTTCACCAGCAGCATCTCCACCGCCAGCTGGTCATTCAGGCGTCCGGTCTTAACTGATGTCTCAGCTTCCACGCAGTCCTCCACCCCCTGGCGCAGCGCTTCCTTTGAAAAATGCGCGGCCTGCGAGACTACCCGCTTTGCCACGAAAGGAGCCATCCCCGCCTTAGAGGCAATCGCACGGTCGTCCAGTCCCTGCTCCCGCAGATCCTTTACCTGCAGCATCTGATTAAACTGCCGGGCGATCAAAAACAGAATCCGCATCGGCGGAACCTTCAGCGACAGCAGATCATAATACAGATCCAGCGCCAGACGCTGCTGCTTCTGTGTCATGGCATCGATCATCTTAAAAATCTGATCCTCCGTCGTCCCGATGCAGACCGCTTCGACATCCTCCCGGGTGATCGAGTCGCCGTCCAGCGTGTAACAGAGCAGCTTTTCCAGTTCATGATCGATATTCTCCATATCGTCGCCGGTCAGCTCCAGAAAACGGGAAAGCGCATCCTGCGTGATCTTTTTCCCTTCCTTTTTCACGGTACCAAGCACCCAGGTCGTCAAAGTGCGTGCATCCTGCCGTCCCATCTCGACGACGTGGCCGGCATCCTTCACCCGTTTAAAGAGCTTCCCGCGCTTATCTACCTCGCTCTCCACAAAGACGAGGATTGTCTCCTGCGGCATCTGCGGCAGATACTCCGCCAGTTCCGGACAGGCGTTTTTGAAAAACCCGCTGTCTTCAATCTGGATCAGGCGGTGTTCCGCAAAAAACGGCATGGTCTCCGCCTGATCAATCACCCCTTTTACATCAATCCCCTTGCCCATATAAGCACTAAAATTCATCGTATCCCCATCCGGCAGGATCGCTTCGTGAAGCCTCTTCTTATATCTGTTTTTCAGATAGACTTCCTCGCCATACAAAAGATAGACCGGGCGGAAGCTTTTGTTTTTGATGTCTTCATTCAGGGATTTCATAACTGGTGCCTTTCTATACGTAACTGTTCAGTATCTTCACAGTTACTTCTGTACTTTACTGTCGAAAAGCCAACGCATGCAGGAGCGCCCTGCAGCGGCTGGCATCACAGATTCTATCATTTTTCCGTCCAAAAAACAATGTCAGTGTAGCGTGGTAGTCGCAAAATATGTGACAACCAATTCGTTTTCTTATTATTCCCTCATTTCCCTTTTCTTCCTTGTCATCAGCCCGCCGATACGGCCGGTCTCCTTTGCGGTCAGGGACTTCCATCCCAGCGTTTTTACCTTCTCCAGCAGTCCAAGCTCCTCGGCAATCTCATATTTCAGCTTGTCATCCGGGCTGAGGTTATTCCAGTCAATCTTCTTTTCAGACATAAACAGGTCATACTCCTTTCCTGCGCCCATCCGTTCCAAACTGTAAATAATGGGCGTTTCTTTCTGGAGTATGACCTGCCTGTAGAAAAATATTCACGTTATAAATCTCTGATCGCGTCCTTCATGCTCTTTACGTACTCTGCAACCTTCGGCACGCAGTCCGCGCCGTATTCCTTGCAGATTTTCACAATCGCCGAGCCGACGATAACGCCGTCCGCGTCTTTTGCCATCTTCGCAGCCTGCTCCGGCGTGGAGATGCCGAACCCGATCGCGCAGGGAATATCGGAAGCTGCGCGCACCAGACGCACCATTTCGCCGATGTCGGTCGTGATCTCGCTGCGGACGCCTGTCACGCCAAGTGAGGAAACGCAGTAGATAAAACCCTCCGCCGCTGAGGCAATCTGAGAAATCCGTTCGTGACTTGTCGGTGCGATCAGAGATACCAGCGCCAGTCCGTTTCTGCGGCAGGCATCTGCAAATTCTTCCTTTTCCTCAAAAGGAACATCGGGAAGGATGATGCCGTTCATCCCGACCTCTGCCGCTGTCTTCGTAAAACGCTCAATACCGTAGGAGAAAACCACGTTTGCGTAGGTCATGAATACCATCGGGATCTGCGTGTTGGCGCGGATTTTTTTCACCATATCGAAGATTTTGTCTGTCGTCACACCGCCTGACAGTGCGCGGTTATTGGCCTCCTGGATCACCGGGCCTTCCGCAGTCGGGTCGGAAAACGGGATACCCAGCTCAATCAGATCCGCTCCGGCCTGTTCCATCGCGTAGACCAGCTGCTCCGTCGTCTCCAGCGAAGGGTCGCCGCAGGTAATAAAAGGAATAAAGGCTTTTCCATGCGCGAACGCATCCTGTATCTTACTCATAAATATCCTCCCCTCTGTAACGCGCGATTGCCGCGCAGTCCTTGTCGCCGCGGCCGGAAATCGTGATGACAATGATCTGATCCTTATTCATGGTCGGGGCCAGCTTTCTCGCGTAAGCCACCGCATGGGCGCTCTCGATGGCAGGGATAATGCCCTCTAAGCGGGACAGATATTCAAATGCGTCGACCGCCTCATCATCCGTAATTGCCACATATTCCGCGCGGCCTTTGTCGTAAAGGTCCGCGTGCTCCGGGCCGATGCCCGGATAATCCAGACCGGCAGAAATGGAATACACCGGCGCGATCTGACCGTATTCGTCCTGACAGAAGTAAGACTTCATGCCGTGGAAAATGCCGAGTTTTCCGGTCGCAATCGTCGCCGCGGTCTCTGCCGTATTGGCACCCCTTCCGGCTGCCTCACAGCCGATCAGGCGGACGCTCTCATCCTCGATAAAATGATAAAAGGTTCCGATCGCATTCGAGCCGCCGCCGACACAGGCGAGCACCGCATCCGGAAGGCGTCCTTCCTTTTCCATCAGCTGCTGTTTGATCTCTTTGGAAATCACACTCTGGAAATCACGCACGATCGTCGGGAAGGGATGCGGTCCCATAACAGAGCCGAGACAGTAATGCGTATCGTCAATCCGTCTGGTCCACTCGCGCATTGCCTCAGAGACTGCGTCTTTCAGGGTCGCCGTTCCGGTCGTCACCGGATGCACCTGAGAGCCGAGAAGCTTCATGCGGTAGACATTGAGCGCCTGACGTTTTGTATCCTCCTCGCCCATGTAGACCTCGCACTCCATATCCAGCAGCGCCGCCGCGGTCGCAGTCGCCACGCCATGCTGTCCGGCGCCGGTCTCCGCGATCAGACGGGTCTTTCCCATCTTTTTCGCCAGAAGCGCCTGACCAAGCACGTTGTTGATCTTGTGGGCGCCGGTATGATTCAGGTCCTCGCGCTTGAGATAGATCTTCGCACCGCCGAGATCCTTTGTCATGCGCTCCGCATAGTACAGACGCGACGGTCTGCCCGCATAATTATTGAACAGATCGGTGAGCTCCCGGTTGAACTCCGGATCGTCCTTGTAGTGATTGTAAGCCTCTTCCAGCTCAATCACGGCATTCATCAGCGTCTCCGGGATATACTGACCGCCGTGTATTCCAAATCTTCCGTTCATGTTCCAATTCCTTCCTGTTATAACAAGCCCCGATCATTACATATAAAGGCTTCTTGTTTTCCTGTCAACCTCTTTTCGAATCGTAACTGTTCCGTGCTTTCACAGCCGCAATGTTTTATCGTAACTGTTCAGTACTTTCTCAGTTACAATTTATCTTCTGAGTCAGCCACGCCACTCCCGCACTTTCGCGACCGCCTGCAGCATCTTCTCCCGATCCTTTTTTCCGTCCGTCTCCACGCTGCTGCTCATATCAACGCCCCAGGGATGCAGGCGGTCAAGAGCCTCCGTGATATTGTCTGGACCGATACCGCCCGCCAACAGGAACGGCCGCCGGATCAGATCTGTCAGCGCCCACTCAAACGTTTTTCCCGTGCCGCCGCCTCCGTTATCCAGAAGCACCATGTCCGCAGAGCTCTTATTCACCATGTCTGCCCAGGCAGCAAGCGCGTCCGAATTCCCGTATTTGCCTGCTGTGTTCGCAGAAGACACAGCGTTTTCGCCACTATCGGCGCGCTGCTCCATTGCCGGTGCCCGAAATGCCTTGAATATTGTAAAATCTCCAAAGCTGCGAAGCTGCTGAATATAGGCCTCATCCTCGCTGCCATGCAGCTGCGCCACGCTGATCGTACCGTCCAGAAGGAGTCCCGCCACCGTCTCGACCGGCTCATTGTGGAACACGCCGACCGGAATGATATCCGGGGAAAGCTTTTCCCGCAGAGTACGCACCTGATCCGGCGAAGTGTTGCGGATACTCTTTGGCACGTTGATGATAAATCCGCAGTAATCCGGCTTCGCCTCGTTGACGTAATCGATATCCACCGGGCGTGACAGACCGCAGAGTTTGATTTTTACTGAGTTATTTTCCATTTTTCTTATTCCCCCGAGCACCATATTACTGAATCTGCTGTAAATTATAGTAAACGACGTAAGTCGTTTTACTTTGTGCCTGACGCAAGGCAGCGTAAGCTGCCATTCCTCGTGCGTCAGTGTGCATCATATATAGTGAATGACAAAAGAATTTTGTCGTTCACTATATCCACCATCAGAAGACACTGGACCTGCGGTCGGCTGATTCCAGTCATCTGACACTGGCAGCAGCCGATGCATACATTTTGCCTCTACAGTCTGCTGCGCAGTTCGTTCAGCATCGCCGCCTTATCCGGTGCGCGCATCAGGGTCTCGCCGATCAGCACCGCATTCGTCCCGTTTTCGGCCAGCTTACGGATATCATCCGCATCCCGCACACCGCTCTCCGAAACGAAAATCGTCTCCGGCGGCACCATCTTCCGGTATCTGGCGCTGGTGCCCAGATCCACCTGAAAGGTCTTCAGATTGCGGTTGTTCACGCCGAGGATCTTCGCGTCCGCATGCATCGCGCGCGTGACCTCTTCCTCTGTATGCGCCTCTACAAGAGCGGAAAGCCCCAGCTCGTGTGCGAGCTGCCCATACGCTTTCAGCTGCGCATCGTCCAAAATCGAGCAGATCAGAAGCACTGCTCCCGCGCCGAACGCCCGCGCCTGATAGATCATGTACTCATCCACCGTAAAATCCTTGCGCAGCACCGGTATGCTTACATTCTGTACAATCTCACGCAAATACGCATCCTGCCCCAGAAAATAAAACGGTTCTGTCAGGCAGGAGATCGCCGCCGCACCCGCTTTCTCATAATCCATCGCAATCTGCAGGAAAGGAAAATCCGGCGCGATCAGTCCCTTGGAAGGGGACGCTTTTTTTACCTCGCAGATAAACGCGATCGTTTCGGCAGACCGCAGCGCTTTTTCAAATGCAAACGCTTCCTGTTTCGGACCTCCGTCCGCAAATGCTGTTCCTTTTCGATATGCCTCCTCCGCCTGCGCACGGATTTCTTCCAGCGGAACCGTTTTCCGCGCGTCAGCTACACGTTCTCTGGTGCGTCCGGCGATTTCATCTAAAATATTCATGGCTGTCCGCCTCCTAAACTCACTGGTTGCTCTGCTCAATAAACGCATCCAGCACGCGGTTCGCCGAACCGTCGTCGATCAGTTTTTCCGCCATACGCACACCGTCCTCGATGGTGTCCGCCTTGCCCGCGATGTAGAGAGCGCCGCCCGCATTCAGGCAGACTGCCTGGCGCTTCGGTCCGCGGTCCGTACCATTCAGGATGGCGCGTGTGATCGCCGCATTTTCCTCCGGCGTCCCGCCGAGCAGTTCTTCCTTTGCGCAGCGTTCATAGCCAAACTGTTCCGGAGTCAGCATATAGGTCTTATATTCGCCGCCACGGATCTCGCACACCTTTGTCGGTGCACTCATGGAAATCTCATCCAGCTTATCCATACCGTACACCACCAGGCCGCTCGTCACGCCGAGGTTATTAAGCACCCGCGCCAGCGGCTCCACAATCGCCTCATCATAAACGCCCATCAGCTCCATATTCGCGCCTGCCGGGTTGGAAAGCGGTCCGAGGATATTGAAAATCGTACGGATGCCGAGCTCCTTGCGCACCGGGCCAACAAACCGCATGGCTGTGTGATAGGTCTGCGCAAACAGGAAACAGATATTGATAGATTTGAGCAGCTCCAGGCACTTTTCCGGAGAGAGGGAAATCTTCACGCCAAGCGCCTCCAGTACATCCGCCGCGCCGCACTTCGAAGACGCCGCACGATTGCCGTGCTTCGCGACCGGAACACCGCCTGCCGCGATGACCATAGAAGAAGTCGTAGAAATATTAAAGGAGTTGGCCTTGTCTCCGCCTGTTCCGACGATTTCCAGGACATCCATCTCGTGCAAAAGGTGAATACCTTTCGCACGCATACCTGCTGCGGAGGCCGTGATCTCGTCGATCGTCTCGCCTTTCATCGCGAGTGCTGTCAGATAAGAGGAAATCTGCACGTCGGTTGTCTCGCCGCTCATGATTTCGAGCATGACCGCTTCTGCCTCCTCATAGGTCAGATCCTGCTTGTTTGAGAGTTTGATAATTGCTTCTTTGATCATGATTGTTGCCGCCTTTCTTTATTTATTATTATCTTATTATCTACTATGATACTACGGATTTCTCCGTGCTTCGCACTCTCGAATCTCCGCTATCGCTCCGGTCGGCGCTAAACGGACATCCACTGGATGTCCAGCGCCCTAAAAACATTCGGAATCCGCTCATTTTTCTTTGAAAAATGGCTACTTCCTCATGTTTTTGCGGTCCCCAAGGTCATGAATAGGAACGCAAGCGTTCCATTCCTGACCTTTTGTCCCTTGTATCATATCATTTTGCTGCTGTTTGGAACTGGTTTACAAAGTTTCGGACTACCTGCAGCCCATCCGGCGTCATCACGGATTCAGGATGGAACTGCACCCCGTACACCGGGTAGTCCCGGTGCTCTACTGCCATCACTTCCCCATCCGCCGTCCGCGCGGTCACGCGGAGCGCAGCGGGCAAGGTGTCTTCTTTCACAGAGAGGGAATGATATCGCGCTGCAGTCATACCTGTTTGCAGGCCCTGAAACAGTACGGAATCCGGTTCAATGATCAGCTCTGATTTTTTGCCGTGCATCAGTTCTTTTGCATAGGTCACGGTCGCGCCGAACGCCTGACAGATGGCCTGATGTCCAAGGCAGACGCCGAACATGGGAATACCGGCTTTTCTGTTTCGATCTCTGTTTCGATCTCTGTCTCCATTCGTACATTCAGAACTGCCATTTGCTGCAGTGTCTGTCTGAAATCCGCTCAGTTTTCGAATCATTTCCACGCAGATGCCCGCGTCCTCCGGCCGTCCCGGCCCCGGCGAGATGAAGATTGCTTCCGGCTTCATCGCCGCAATTTCCTCTACCGTGCAGACATCGTTGCGGATCACCTGAATATCCGGCCGTATCGCGCCGATCAGCTGATACAGGTTGTAGGAGAAGCTGTCGTAATTATCGATCAGAAGTACCATTATTCCACACCTCCCTCGGATTCCTGTACCGCGTTGACCACGGCGCGCGCCTTATTGCAGCATTCCTCAAATTCCTTATCCGGCACGCTGTCCGCGACAATTCCCGCACCGGAACGGATCGTAATACGTCCGTTTTTCTTAAAAGCCAGCCGGATGGCGATACAGGTGTCAAGATTGCCGGTAAAATCCAGATATCCGATCGCGCCGCCGTACACGCCGCGTTTGCGTCCCTCCAGTTCATCAATGATCTGGCAGGCTCTGAGCTTCGGCGCGCCGGAGAGCGTCCCCGCCGGAAGGATCGAATCCACCGCGTCCACTGCGTCACAGTCCTTGCGGATCTGTCCGGCCACCGTGGAACCGATGTGCATGACGTGGGAATAACGTTCAATCGAGAGATATTTTTCCACACGCACAGTTCCGATCTCACTGATCTTGCCGATATCGTTGCGTCCCAGATCGACAAGCATATTGTGCTCGGAGAGCTCTTTTTCATCCGCGAGCAGTTCCTTCTCCAGGCGCTGATCCTCCTCATCCGTCGCTCCCCTCGGCCGGGTACCGGCGAGCGGGAAGGTATGCAGTGTGCCATCCTCCAGCTTCACCAGCGTCTCCGGCGAAGCACCGACCAGCTCGATGTCGTCGCTGGAAAAATAAAACATATAGGGGGACGGGTTCGACGTCCGAAGCACCCGGTACGTATCAAACAGGCTGCCTTCCGCGTCCGCCTGCATCGGGTTCGAGAGCACGACCTGAAAGATATCGCCCTCGTGGATGTAGTGTTTTGCCTTCTCCACCATATCCTTATAGCGTTCCCGTGAAAAGCACGGCGCGACCTCCTCTTTCAGGCGAAGCGGAGCAAAATATGCTTTCACGCCGCTTTTGAGCAGATGTTCAATCTCCCCCAGCTTCGCTTCTGCCTCCCGATAGGACTCCTCCAGTCTGGCCGTCTCCACGCCGCAGATCAGGATCAGCTTCTGCCGGTAATTGTCAAATGCAATCACCCGGTCAAACAGCATCAGGTCCACATCCTGAAAATTTTCCTCATCCTCTCCGGTGAATTTCAGCGTCGGCTCACTGTAGCAGATATAATCATAAGAAAAATAACCGACCAGGCCGCCTGTAAAAGAAGGCATCCCTTTCATCTTCGGGCTTTTGTACTCCTCCAGAATCTCCCGGATCACGCTCTGCGGACTCTCTTTGCGCTCTTCTTCTTTCACCTGGCCGCCGGAAACATCCGCTCCTGTACGAAGCTTCACAACTCCGTCCGCACAGGTGAGCTCCAGCGTCGGGGCATACCCTAAAAATGTATACCGCCCCCACTGCTGATGCGCCTCCGCACTCTCCAGCATATAGCAATGCCTGCTGGCCGCGCGCAGCGTCCGCATCACCTCGATCGGGGTAAAACGATCCGAGAGCATCTCCCGGCACACCGGAATCCGGCGATATTCCCCGGATGCGGCGATTTGTTTTGCTTCCTCCAATGATGGATACATATTGACCTCCTGTTCTTTCAATCGGATAGGGGAACGCCTTTCTCCCCTATCCGCGCGCAGGGTGCGGGGAGCAAAGCTGCGAAAATTCCTCTTGCGCCCCTGCGATCGAGCAGGAGGCGGCTTGACGACTCCTGCTCGCCCGCACGGTTGCTGCGTGCCAGTGGCACGCGTTTAGCAACGACCGGAGCGGCAGCGGAGATGCGTCCGGCGTCAGCCGGAAAACTCCTTACGCAGCCCTGCGCATAAAAAATCCCTGACAGATCTCATCAATCTGTCAGGGACGAATATACTTCCGCGGTGCCACCCTGATTCACGGGAATCCCCGTGCGCTTACGAGATACCAGCATATCTCCGGCAACTGACGTATGCCCTCACGTCGCAGAATACTCAGCTCATTGCTTTTGACTGCGCCCTCAGCGGTCCATTTGACAATCTGCATCTCCATCCGGTTCTCAGCTGTGTGCGGCTGCCTGTGTTCTTTGAAAAAAGCCTCCGATTCTGAAATCAGAACTTTTTCTTTTACATGCCGCACCCGGACTCTCTGTGGGCGCATCTACTGCCTTTATCTCCGCTTCAACGGTTTGCTTTATTCGTGACTGTCTGAAAAATAACAGTCTGTTTTGTGAACTGTGTCCAGTCTACACCATCATTTTCGGTTTGTCAATGGGTATTTTTCTTATGGCATATCTATAATATTGTCGTCAAACTCATCTCGGATGTCCTTCATCACCTTTTTGAAATCCTTGTTAATCTTCTTCATCCGCTGCGCGGTAAACAGTTCGTTCAGACCATCCGCGATCAGAATGATCCCGACGATCGTGATGGCCGTAGAGGCCGCGTCAAACGGGAAGAACAGCATGAAAATTCCCGCTATAAGGATCGCCACGGACAGCACCATATTCACCGCCCAGCCGGAGACCTCCGCCCGTTTCAACTGCGTGGCATTCTCCAGACAGTTCACGCCGCCGATGATGACAAAGACACTTAAAATATAGGACAGCAGCGTAATGATCGTACCGGTGTGCGTCACCGCAAACAGCCCGAGAATGCATTTGAGTACGCCTCCGAACAGGCTGCCGCTCATCAGAAATCCGTATTCCCGGTCGCTGACGTAACGGATGATATCCGTGATGCCGGAAATCAGAATCGCAATCCCGGCAAACAGGGCGATCGTCCCGCCCGTCCCGGTGGGATTCAGTACAAATAAAACACCAACCAGAATCGTCAAAACCGCGTTCACCGTAAGGTTCACACGAATCTTCTTAAAAAGTTCCATACAAAGCCCTTCTTTCCTGATAATAAATCAACAGCAGCATTCCATTGGCACATAAAGAGGATGTGCCCTGGCGTTTTCTCATGCCCGAAGTTTCTTTTCTCTTCTTCGCTTCCGAAGTATACCACGGCAATCTTTTTTTAGCTACCAACAAATCTTCCATTTTGTCTGGTTTCCAGGTGTTTTCTGTCCCCGCACAGCAGCTGTACATATGTTGCACAGGATTCGTAACTGTTCAGTACCTTCACAGCTGCGATTCTTTTTACACGCTCAGTTTCCGCTCCATGATCCAGCCGGAGATCAAATACATCACTGCTGTGCACGCCAGCGCCGCCAGGATACTCAGAAGATAGGATGTCGTGGCTGCCAGCGTTTCCGGAATCCGGTTCAACAGCGCGCTGCTGCCCCAGGCAATCAGAAAGAACAGCAGAAAGCTCACCAAACCGCTGAAGCGTTTCCCGGCAAGCACTGTGGCGCTTAACACAACTGCCAGAATGCCGGTGACAATGGTCATCAGCCAGGACGCTAAAATCTCAAAAACAAACAGTAAAGAGTCCACTGTGGTAAAAGTAATCGTAATTTCGAGCTGTTCCAAAAACATCTGTATCATTTCCAGCAGTTCCTTTAATCCCCCCAGATATCCGATCGCAATAGCGAGATCCACTGCAGCCAGCGCCGCGTAAAAGCAGCCCGCCAGGAAAATAGAAATGCCGTTTTCCAGCACCTTCGCGCCCAGGATCTGATAACTGTTGCAGGGAGTGAGAAAGAGCATATAACTCTGCTTCGTGTTCAGATCCCGGTGGAATACCATCAGGCTTTCTATACCAATATAAAAGATCCCGATGATCGCACACAGAGTCAGCCCGATGACTCCCCATCCGAGCCCATTATCCCAGTTCAGGAACACGCCTGCCAGAAACACAATTTCCAGAACACCCGTGATCGCCAGAAGGACGATCTTCGAAAACATCGTCTTGCGAAATTCATATTTCATCAGCTTTCCCATCACTCTTCTCCTCCGTGTCCATAGATTTCCCGATACAGATCTACGACTGATTTTCCCTGCTGGATACGCAGTTCCTCAACCTCTCCCATCAGCACCAGACGGCCTTCTTTCATAAAGATTGCTGAGTCTACCACCCGCTCCAGTTCATCGACCAGATGGCTGGAAATGACCAGCGCAACGTCAGGTCCGCACTCCTCGATCACCGTTCGAATGATCACATCCCGCGCCAGAAGATCGATGCCGTTGAGCGGCTCATCCAGAAGGTATACCTTCGCTTTCCGCGCCATGGTAACAGCGATCTTCAGCTTTGCCATCATACCGGAAGAGAGCGTCTTCGTCTTCATATCCGGCGTCAGCTCCATCCGCTCCAACAGATACAGATAACGCTCCATCGAGAAATCCTCAAAAAAGTCATCATAGTATTTTCCCACATCCGCGGCCGTCATCCAGCTGTAAAAATACGGCTCCGTCGACATATACGCGATCTCACGGCGGCTCTCCTTATTCACCGGAACTCCACGATAAAGAATGCTGCCGGAATTCGGCTTCACAAGCCCCACCATCATTTTCATTATCGTCGTCTTGCCGCTGCCGTTCGGCCCGAGCATCGCGTAAATATGCCCCGGTTCCAGCTTCATGGAAACATGATCTACAGCCGTTTTTCTGCCGTATGTCTTTGTAATCCCGTTACACTCTAACATCTGCTTTTCTCTTTCTCCCTGTATTGTAGTTCCCTCCTGTATTGCAATCATACAACAGCTTCAACCAATACTCTGTCGCCCAGTACGATTTCTTTTATCCCACGAGTTTTCTTTTTATTAAAGTTGAAGCTGAGCATATACCCTTTTTTCATATGAAAATAATCCAGGTACCCGGAAAGCTGTTTTTCTCCTCGTTCATTATAAGCATTTCCCCGCCAGATCTTAAGTTCAAGGATACTCTGTTCCCCACGGTAAAATATCATAATGTCCATCCGCTCACTGTTCCGTGTTTGTGGCTCGATGCAATAATTTCCCACCCCATTGATAATCGGCTTCAGAAACAACAGAAAATACTTTCTGCCTTCATTTTCAACAAATGCTTCGTCTTCATCTCCATAAAGTTCGCCAAACGTTTCAATGAATTTTTCCAAAACCCGTTTCACATCAAGATGACCGCCAACGATAAACTGATTTTTTTCCTGTTCACCGGCGTTGTAAAGCTTATTTCCCAAAAACTCTTCCGAGATGAAGTAATTATAAAGTACAGACTCAAAAATCCGGTTCGATATCACAGCCCTGTCTTTATCGTTTCGGATAAATCCATACATCGAGGCATCCTTAATAAAATCGCTGGTCGCCACATAAGGAATGCCTTTCCCATTAAAAAGCAACTCCTGCAAGCCGACTTTTAATTCCGGAAAAAGCTTCAGCTTGCCAATCAAAGACTGATAAAGCAAATTATCTTCTTTTTCCAGCCTCTTAACCGCTTCATAAACCCCTGCCGATGTCCATGCGGCAGTCTTATCTGGAAATTCATTTTCACCAGGCAGCTTCTCATCCACTATTTTGCACAATGCAGAAACCAGATAAGGATATCCCGACGTATATTCAAAAATCAATTCCGCAATATTCCGTATATCCATACCCGTATGATAATCTGATTCATAATCATACAGCATACCGGCGATATCTTTCGGGGAAAATCCCATATCCACGCAAAATTCAGCTGCAATATTCCAGGGACTGTTCTCCTTGTGCCCCGCTTCCGGGCGGAGCTTTCTTTTCAGGCTTCTCACATCATTTACACCTGCAAGAATAACCGACTGAAAAACAGGATAGACATTCCTGTTCAGATAATAAAACCGCAGCTGGGCAAGAAAGTCCAAAAAGACCTGATTGTTAGCGGCAGAATCCACCTCATCAATAAGCAGAACTATTTTCTTCTCGTTATCCTCGCATGCCTTTAAAAGCGTCATAAACAATACAGAAAGGGTCACATCCTTCTCTCGTCCTGTCGCATAAGCGTTCAGCTCGTTCCGTACCTCCGATGACAACGACTTTGCAGCAAACAACAATTGTCTGGAAAAAGCCGCGACAAAACGGCTCTCTGTCTCAAAGTCAGCCGTACTGATCCCCTGAAAATCCAGGCTTATCACATCAAAATCTGGTTTCAGGTAAGCAGCAAGCGCAGCCAGAGTAGTCGTTTTTCCATACTGTCTCGCACGATTGATCGTAAAATAATCCTCCGCTTCCACCATCTTCCTGATCTCAACAAGTCTTGAAGTCAGATCAACCATGTAATGCCTGTCCGGCATACAGGTACCATTTACATTGAACGTCTTTGCCATCTGTTCACACCTTCTCTCATAGCAGCCCCTCCGGTGAAGTCTTATTTTCTTATAAATTTGTGCTTTATATACAGATATTGTCATTCTAACATGCATTTTCAGAAAAGGACAGTACAAATTACAGGGATATCATTGTTGAAATGAGGTTGGTAACAGCAAAAGAAAAAATGTAACTTCTCCCATCCTTTTCCTTCTTTTTTTTGTATATATCATCTTGATATTCCTTCAAAAAAGTGTATGCTAAGTCCAATAGAAAGAAGTGACGGCTTATGATGCGTACAGCGATGAACGTATACGCCAGATCTTTGATCAGGATTACATGCTTTTCTTTTTTTGAATGCAAGTTCTGCGGGAAGCGGGGAAAATTTAAGAATTCCTCTATATATTGCCACGGAAATCATGCTATACTCAAGTCAGATTTATCGTCAAGATACGGAGGTGTGTTATGAAAAAAATGGATGTTATTCTGGGATTGGTTATGCCCTGGGTCTTAATCCTGTTTGGTATTCCAATAGGAACATATTATATTTCAGCCTTATTTATCCGATGCATATATATTTTTTTAATTACATTTTCGGCCTCAGTCCTGTTTCGGTTGGCTCTTAATTGTTGGAGGAACAGGAACAAATAAACAGGAATTTATCAGCAATAGGACGAGGTGATATGGGATGACTTTGCAGCAACTAAAATATGTGATCACAGTGGCAGAAACAGGTTCGATCACAGAAGCAGTCAGAAAATTATTTATATCTCAGCCAAGTCTTTCAAGCGCATTGAAGGAGATATGCGGTATTCATATATGGGATTGGAACATTTCTTCCAGATGTACTTGGCGTTATGAAATATATTGGAGCCGCCTATATCCTATGGCTGGCAGTACACATTGCGATCAGTAAGCCCCAGGAAGAAAAAGAGAAAAAATCGGCTTCCTATACAAAGGGATTCCTGCTGCAGTTCGTAAATATAAAAATATGGATGTTCGGGATTACAGCATTGACCGGATATATTACAGGTTATGACTCGTCTTTGCCAACACTCATCTTTTTTGAACTTATCATTGCAACTTTTTGCACTATAGCGACGCTGACATGGATTGGAATGGGGGCACCTGTGAACTCAGCATTCAGCCGTTCTGTAATTTGCTGTAAGTTTAATTCTGCCATCATGCCTCCTCGATCCAGCGCTCCTCAACTTCATTTTTCAATTCTTCGAACGCACGGACATAGTCCGATTTCAGCTCCCGAATCACCGATAATGCCTGATCATCACTATAGGTATGAGCAAGCACGTTCCTCGCTTCGAGCAGATCCAGCCAAAGTTCCTCGTCACCGATCATGTCACACTGATAAGCTATCTTAATAATCGCCCTGGGAGAGCCTATTTTGTTTTCAAATCTTCCATGCTCTTCCAGAAGTTCCTTCATCAGCTTCCATGACTGTTCAAAGCAGATTTCAAACAGTCCCACAATTCCTGTCTGTTCTACGATACTGAACGGTTCTTCCAGTTCAAGTCCCACCTGCAGGTTTGCAAGTGCCTTGCAGAAATTTTCATATTTTTTCATATAATACGACTCCTTCCCGCTCAATTTCGTTTTTCAATTCTGTACTGATCTCCCTGTTCAGGTCAACCACATCAAATGTCAGAAGCGTGTGGGCAAATTCCTCGAGATCCAGATAAAATGCGAACGCATCTCCACCGTTAACAGCCAGGTCTATGTCACTTCTCTTAGTATTCGTTCCTCTCGCTCTGGATCCGAAAAGCGTTACTTTTTTAATATTGTTTTTCCTGGCAAATTCGGCAATATCATGCATTACCGCTTTCGGCAAATATCCTTCCACTATCCCCGCCTCCTCACTTCCGATGCCAACCCGTTTCTTTTCTCCAATGCCCCCATTATATCAGTTCCTCTCACTACAAACAAGACGAACATCCATATTTCCTGCTCAATACTTTTACAGGCCTTTTACAAATCACAAAAAAACAGGGTACAAACGTTTTCGTCTGCACCCTGCTAACTGTTTTTCTCTAACCGTTATGCACTTTCACAGTCACTTTTCTTACTGTCGCTTCAGCGCTTATTGATCTTATCCTGAATGATCTGGTCAATCTCCTCCGGATCTCTGCCAATTGCAAACGCAAGCTCTGAATACAGCGCCTGCTCAGCCAGACGGAAATACCGGTCATCCACTGATGTACTCTTTTTGCCTTCGGAAAGACGCTTTTTCTTCCGCAGGTAAATATTCTTGATAATGCCAACCAGCAGCTCCGGATCACAGCTCTTCAGCGCTTCCCTGTATTCCTGCTCACGAAGCTTGTCATTCGCAATCCAGGCTTCATCAATGTCAGGAATCTTTTCAATGATGCTCCACGCGCCTTCTTCGCTCATGACGCTGCGGATCGACGTACTGGTCGTATCCACCGGAACATACAGCTTCGCGCTTTTGTCCGCCTGCGGGATCAGCAGGTAATACTGCTTATCCTTACTCGCACCGGAAACATCCAGATGCACGATATCCTCTACCCGGCATACGCCATTGTTGGCTTTCACTACATAATCTCCTACCGAATACATCATTTCCACCTCTTTCATTCTGACACAATACAACTGGCTATATTTTACCAGAAAAAAGTGGTTTACGTAAGTATTTTTTCGGACAAAAGCTCATTTTCAGCGTTTTTATGGATGTTTTCCGCGGATTCTTTATGCATTATTGGCAACAGTTCAGAGCAACGCCGACCGAAGCGGAGCGTAGACCTGTGGTCTGCTGTTCTGAATACTGAGCAATTACTTCTCTGCCTCCTCCTGCTTTTTCAGCTGGCGGTACATACTCAGATCGATGACAATCGCAATAATGAACGTAATCACCACAGCCACCGGCATGGAAAGCAGAATACCATAGATGCCGTTTTCTGATCCAAACAGCTGGCTGAACACCCACGGCAGGATTGCAGCAAGCGGCACCGCAAGCACTACCTCACGAATCAGGGAAAGCACGGTCGACTGCACCGGTTTCCCAAGGGACTGCAGGAAAATAAAGGAAGCCTTGCAAACACAGTCCAGAGGAACCGCACACAGATAAATGCGGAACGCCACCCGCGCAAACGCGTAGTACGTATCCGAATAACCGGTACCAAACAGGCTGATCAGCTGCGTCGGGAACAGTTCAAAGATCAGCAGCGCCACCAGACCAACGCAGAACTCATAAGTCAGCAGACGTTTCATGATCTCCCGGCAGCGGTCAAACCGATGCGCACCATAGTTGAAGCCGACGATCGGGATACATCCCGCAGCCATACCGACAACTACCGAGATCATAATCTGGAAAAACTTCATGACAATACCAACTACTGCCATCGGCGTATCGCCGGTACCGCCCTCGCCAAATGCAGAAAGCGCGCCATACTTTGCAATCATATTGTTCATAACAGCCATCGAAAGCACGAGTGAGAACTGGCTTAAAAAGCTGGTAAAGCCAAGCGGGATAAATTTGGTAATCAGCGATGTACGAAGCACAAAGCTGTCCTTTGAAAGCTTCACCTGTTTCATTCTGCTCACATATACCAGCGAAATGACTGCCGTGAGCACCTGTCCTGCTACAGTCGCAACCGCCGCGCCCATCACATCCCACTTCAGGATAAAGATGGCGATCGGGTCAAGAATGATATTCGCGACCGCACCGGCCAATGTCGCGATCATCGCCACTCTCGGGCTGCCGTCCGAACGGATGATCGGATTCATCGCCTGCCCGAACATATAGAACGGAACGCCTACCGCGATCCAGGTAAAGTAGCGCTTCGCATAAGTCCTGGTCAGTTCAGAGACATCGTCCGTCGCGCCGAACAGTCGAAGAATCGGTGCCTGGAAGATCAGATAAATCGCCATCAGAACGATGCCGCAGATAATCGCAAGAAGCACAGCGTTGCCAACCGTACGGTGCGCCTTGTCGCTGTCGCGGCTTCCCAGACTGATGCTCACAAACGAGCAGGCGCCGTCGCCGATCATTGTTGCAATCGCAAGTGCCAGCGTTGTCAGCGGAAATACGATGTTTGTCGCGCCGTTGCCCTCCGCTCCGACACCCCAGCCAATAAAGATCTGGTCCACGATGTTGTAAAGCGCTGCTACCAGCAGCGAAATGATACACGGAATCGCATAATTCAGCATCGTTTTCCCAATCGGAGCCGTGCTTAAGTCAAGCTCTTTCGTTTTGTTCTCAGACATAAAAATACTCCTTTTCTTTCTGAATCTGATTGCGTGCGCTGCGTGTAATCGAGCAGGAGGCGGCTTGCTGTCTCCTGCTCGCCCGCGCGGCGCTGGATGTCCAGTGGACATCCGTTTAGCGCCGACCGAAGCGGAGCGGAGACCCGGGTGCGGCTTTAGCCGCAATACACCTTGCCCGGCTCTGCGCATAAAAAAGACGTAAATCCCATTTCCTGGATTTACGCCTTTCACTGCCACGCGGTTTGATACTATTATAAATCTTTTTGGAACAAAGTCAAGGTTCCTTGAAAGTAGAAATTTTTCAAAAAAATGAAGAAGCTTTGTTTTATTTTGCCCAATCTGTAACAATTATTGTACTCTACATAAAACGGTTGATATAAGTCTTATACTTCTCCACAGAACGGTTCACGACCAGTTTCTCCGGAAAATCCAGTTCCGCAAGCAGCTGCCCCGAATAAATATGGTTCCCTACATCTGCCGCGCAATGCGCGTCACTGTCCAGAATAATAGATGTCCCATATTTCCTGCAGCACTTCAGCATCTCCCGGTCATTCTCCCACGCATTCTCACGGGAACCGCCTGGATCGAGCGAATGATTATTCAGCTCCAGAAGCACATGATGCTCCTTCGCGGCCGCAGCCAGCACATCGTAATCTACCGGATATCTGCCGTCATCCGGATGGCCGATGATATTCACAAATGGATTCTCCATCGCTTTCAACAATGCCTGCGTATTCTCGCTGCGGCTTCCCGGCTCAATGCATGGAGTATGCAGGCTCGCAACCACCACATCCATCTTTTCCAGCAACCACTGGTCCATATCCACTCTGCCGTTATAATCCATGATGTTAAGCTCCACGCCAAACATCACCTCGATGCCAAACAACTGCCGCGGAAGCACTTTCAGATTCATAAAATAAAGTTCATGGCAGGTGCCCGGCATCTCCTTCGCATGTTCCGTAATGCCAAGCAGCTTCAGTCCCTTCCCGGCCGCGTCCTGCGCCATCTCGTAGATCGTATTGTAAGCGTGGCCGCTCGCCAGCGTGTGCGTGTGTGAGTCAAGTAAGTAATCCATGGTGTCATCTCCTGTAAAAGTTATTTAATAGTTTTGCATAGTTTCTTATTGCTTCATCTTTCCGTCCGGATTTCAGGTCTGGCAGTTCGGGCAAAACACACTGCTGCGTCCTCCCGTCACACATCTGCACAGGGATTTCCCACACTTCACGCATGCTTCTCCTGCCTTTCCATAGACTCTCAGATATGGTGTGTTTCGATAATCCTTACCCTTTCCGGCAAGATATTCTTCCGGCGTCATACTGTTCCGGTCAATAAAGTATTCCAGCTGTTCCGGTATCTCACGCGCAAGCATCTCCCATTCATGAACCGTCAAGGTATTCGCCGGTTTTAAAGGATGTATTCCCGACGCAAACAGAATTTCATCCGAATAAATATTTCCGATACCGGCAACGACCTTTTGTTCCAACAGACATTCCTTGATCGGCTTTTTCCGTTTCCCAAGACAATCAATCAGATACTGGCTGTCAAAGTCCCTGTCAAAAGGCTCTTTTCCCAAATTGCCAATGCCGGTCACGGTATCCTCCTCATCCGCCCTCAGATACCAGAACCTGCCAAATCTTCTGGTGTCCACAAAACGCAGCTCCCAGCCGTTCTCCATTTGGAAAATCACGTGGGTGTGTTTTTCCATCTCCATATCCGGCGGGGTAAACAAAAGGTAGCCGGTCATTCTCAGATGAAGAGAAACACGGTCACCGCTTTCCAGCCGTATCGTCAAAAATTTCCCTCTTCGATCCATGCCCGCCACGACCTGGTTTCGCAACGCGCGGATAAAAGTATCCGCATCCGGACAGGCCACGACCTCCGGGCGGTTTACAATAACATTTTTTACAGAGAGCCCGCGGATCTGGGGCTCAAGGATTCTTCTTACGGTTTCTACTTCCGGCAATTCCGGCATCGTGGGGTTCTCCTTCACTTTGGTTTCTGTTTTGTTATGTCAACGGTATTGATAAAATTAAGCAACAACAGCAACCGCATTCTCTTTTATCTGATTGATTGTCGCCACCAGCGCTGTTCGGGTTTTGGCATCAAACAGTTTGGTAAAGCTGCACCTCAATCTGCTTCCATTTTCAGAATCCACCATTATAATATGCTCTCGCAATAAAATAGGATGGTTCATAGAATGCTCCGCATGTATAGTTATCCAATGTTTCACATAATTCATCATTATATACCCGGATCAGGCCATCCACATAGTTCTCTTCTGACCCTAATGTCTGTAAAATCAGCCGCTGATAAACCTTTCCCATTTGTGTGGGCGTTGGGATAATTTTAGCCAGTTCTGTATCCACATCAAGAACATCAAAGTTCCCATACTGTAACTTATATTCCTCTATCCATTCATCTTCGATTTTCAGCGGATTCTCACAATGCAGAACATTCGCCACACTGATCAGCCGCATCCATTCTGACCGGTCAATCCCGTTTACAACGTAGCAATTCCTCTGATGGAGCCTACGCGCAACTCTTTCTATCATATAACATAAAAAATACAGTTCGTTCTCAGTTATCTCTTCATCTTCAAAATATATATTTGTCATAGCAGATAACTCCTTTCATACGTCAGAGCCTGCAACGCTTTTTTTGTGCAAAAAACGATCTGATGAGTGGGATACTTGAATTTTACCAAGGTCCAGAAAGCCTCCCTGCTGATATTTCCATGCAAAAAATCTTCAATATAGTCCCAAATTGTATCGTCAGCCATTGGGCCTTCCACAATATCAAAAGAATGCTCAATTCCACGCCTGCAATCGACAATGAAGTCCAGCCATTTTTCCGTCATTTCTGAAAATAGCAATATCTCAAGATTGTTATTCTCTGAGTAGTCATAGATATTCACTACATGATTTTTCTTCCTGGCCAAAGCCCATCTGCGAGCCTGCCGCTCCAGATTCGTGCAATAAAAACCATATCCGAAATCTTTATAATGACCATTCGTTAAAATCTCCGGTCTTTCTACACACATATGGCTTCCGTGATATAATTTCATATATTTATTATCCTCTCAATCAAAATATTGTTGCATCAATGATTAAAACTTTCCCAATCCGCCGGACTATAGATTCATACCAAAAAGGATAAAAT
>JAJQIL010000129.1 GCA_021199235.1 Lachnospiraceae bacterium
GAAAAAAACTTTATTTCTGTCATAAAAAAGTCCTTGACATTTGAACCGGTTTAGTACATCTTCCGCTGTCTTATCACTTTGCAAAGAAATATTATCCAAATCCAAAACAAAGGAAGCAGAAATGAAATCCGAGTAACGATTAGACAAACCATTCAATATCCGCACCATAGTATCTCGATCAAGGCCGAATATACGGGTCGGACTTACACCATCCCGCTCGATGGTATCATCCATCAAAGTTTCGAGTGAGAACTGATAATAATCTCCACATGCCTCTGCAAATTTATAAAGTGCATAGAGAATAACTTCAGGGGCCGGATTTTCCCACCCCAAACGTATAATCCCAACTGCACGAGTTTTCTCTTTGATACTTTTTCCAAAACCTATTTTCCCCATAGGAAGTTCAGAAAGCCTCGTTAGTGAACTAAAAATGTCATTTGTCCAGGTTTCTTTAGCACCCGCTTCTACCATCAGTGAAGCAATTAATGATTTGGTGTACTCATCATTAAAATCAATTGTGTTGACAAACCAATTCACCTGTGGGCTATAGCAAAGATTTGTATATATAATTCCCCATGCAATCTCGTTTTCATAACCCAATCGATCCACAATCTCTGCCGTCATAGAAAATCCTGTTTCATCAATCAGATTTGCATCTCGAAGAAATCGTTTAAAAAAATTGTACATTTGTGATCCAAGAGAATTTTTCGAATCAAAATCATTTTTATATTCAAAATACTGACGTATCCAGTCAATTTTGGGCGCATGATGCGAATAACTATTAAGGCTCATATTTTTCCCAGACATAATAATTCCTCCTTTAGGCTGTTCCAGTGATTTATAAACTAAGCAGCCCTTCTCTATTTTATGACATTGTGAGCAGTGACGACATTGATCGGAGATATATACATCTCCATCAATAAAGTTAATGCATCCATATGGGCAATCTGCCTCGCATTCTCTGCAACCAATGCAGCATGAAGCCTTACGAAATACATTCTTTAGCAGCTTAACAAATTCAGGATGTTTACTACCTATATCAGCATCAACCTCAACAGCTATCTCGTCTTCGCTTTCTTCAGCTTTGAACGATAATATTTTCCCCTGAAACTTTATTGAATACGGTGATGAATCGTTGGATAAAATTCCTATGGTCTTAATCCATGTTTTCCAATTGGTACGGGGATTATTTATTGTTATTTTTGTCTCCCCTTTTTTTGTACGCAATTCTTTATAATTCAACGGAATATCAATATCCCTGCCATTTTTTCTCGCTTTCCATCCACCAGCCTCAATAAATTGTTGAAGTCTCTCTTCCGAAGAGAATGCACTTTTATAAGCCTTGCGAATACTCTCCACAAATGGTTCAGAATCATCTGCATAGCAAAGATGGTTCATGTAGTCATTACGTTCTGAAGCTCTTGGGCAAACAAGACAACCTGCTCTGCGATTTCCCTTTTTATACGTTTCATTCAGTATCAAATAATTGCTGTATATATATAGAAATATTTCTGCAGAACTCCAATTCAAAATAACATTGCAACTGTACTGCCCTTTATGCTTACCTCCGTAAGTAATATATTCATATTTACTCCGAGCAACACTTTCATCCGCTCTTACTCCAACGAAAGCCATCCCTTTAAAATTCGGTTTATTTAAGATTTCTCGCAATTTCAATATTTGAGGAGCAGTTTTATGAACACTACAACACCAACGCGTTACTGTACACGGCGGTCCGAACTTAGACCATGTATTTACCGGATCAAAATCCGAACTTGCCGTAATAAATTCAATTCCATTATCTTCACATTGATTGCGTACCATCTCAGTCGCGGCATATGTATCACTAAATTCCATACCCGTATCGCCAAAAAGAACTTTGAATTCGTTATGCGGTAGTGCTCTTTGAACAATATCCAATGCAACTACGCTATCTTTCCCTCCGCTAAAAGCCACATAAAACACATCGACTTTCTCTTTGTAGGGAAGATAAGCTCTGTTATATACATTTTGAATCGTCTCCTGAACCAATGTTTCCATCAGATCACGATTTTTCCAGCACATTGCTTCAATATCCACAAACTGCAATGGGGTCCCACCAGCTTCTGGTTCTTCCAAAATGATAATTTCTGGCTTTGTATATAAGCTTCCGCCCTTTGTGCGGGCAACCAGCTTGCCCTTATATATGTAATTGTTCGCTTCAGCCCACATTAGTGGAAAGCTATCATCTTTTGGATAATTCCAGTAAGCATCAAAGCCTAGGATATCCAGTTCTTTATAATAAACCGGCCGGGGTTCCTTGCTCATTTTGCTCTGTGTAGAGTCCAATAGTAAACCACCTGTATCCGGATCCCAACAATATTGATACATCCTCTATATCACATCTTTCTTTTTTCTAACTCAGCTCGGCGCTGAATTGCTGCCTGAAGTACCTTATCAAAACCTGTCCAGCGTTTTCTTGCCTGACAGCCCTTGTTCACAATCAATGTGAGGGCTTCATCACGATTCTTCCAGCTGTTATCATGTGCAAGCAAATCAATCACTGCCTGCTCATAATCCTTAAACTCCGAATCAGCATGAGTAATAATACCGCAGACTCTGTCTTGTGAGACACTGACCTGAAGCAAGCGAAATTTTTTGCTGTAGTAACGCAAGTAACATTCAAGCACAAACTGATTCCATAGTACTTCAATGGTTGGAAACTGCAAAAACAAAGTAATTTCACTTACAGGGACATAGGCATCCGGAATCATCGTTTCTAACGTTACATCAGTCTTTTCGACATCAAAATGAATTTTATCTTTTCGTATCAGTGTATCAGCATCCACTCGAATCATTTCATGTAGAACAGAATCCCAATAAATTGGTACACCGACCTCACCAGCAAAAACTTTTAATTCTTCCAATGAAAGTTTTTCATGCTCGCAGCAAAATTTTCGATAAACCTGCCACATCTGTAGCTCATTTCCTTTTTCGCTCACGACAGCACCGGAAAATTCAAAATCATCTCGGAATATCCAGCTAAAAACATTTCGATACGCCCAATCCTTATATTCTGCAGTGTCAATTGCAACAGCAGGGCAGGCTTCATAAACAAGTCTTTTAATATCCTGCGCTACAAGAAATCCTCTAATAGAGAGTTCCTTTTCCATCGCCTGCCTGATCTGCAGAAGTTCTGCATGAGAAGCCGGAAAATTGGGAGCATAGAAATATGTTTCCGCTTCTACATTTACAATTCCAGGAGTAGTTACCAGAATATATTTAATCCTGTTCATTGGGATATACCAGATATCTTCCTGAATCTGGTCATAATTCACAGGCATATGGCAGGATTTCATATAGTTTAAAATATCCTCACCTGTTTCCACCGACTGGGCTGTCAGTTTCAGCATATTCTCAGTTGTATAAACACCTGACATATTCTCTTGCATCAACAGTTCCCTTAAAGCACTCTCATCATAGATGTTGAGAGCATCAGCAAGTTCCTGATTCCAACGTTGTAACACGCAGCTAAGATAAACACCACCGGCACCATTTCGAAGAGTATCAATGATTTCTGCACGGATCTCATCCAGTAATTCATTTTGCTTTTCGTTCGTCACCGGGTATATGCGGTCATCAAGAAGAATTCCACATGCTTTGAGCTGCTCCGTCAGCTCATCGTCATCCTGGGAAGCTTCCTCGCCATACTCTTCCTCATACAACATTCTGAACTGATCCAATCGCATTGCATTCAGAATGAGACCATCTTCAAAATGATCTTTCAAAATTTTATCAATACAAACCTTCAATTTAGGGTCAAGCTCTATCCTTGCAGATGTCACAACTGAGGCGCATATCAAATCTTCCCCTCGATTTATTTCTCTAGGAACCACCAAATCCGATAGGCCTCCATTAATAAACGGAATCAATTTTTTGACTGCCGCTCGAAATCGGTTATGCTGTTGATTGTTGTATTCTATAAATTCCAAATCACCAAACAACAGTGCAGCTGTCTTTTCCGCTTCCTCAACATCAGAAGTATACAGACTGGTATGTTCATATTGGTGAGCCCGCGCAAAACTCTCGCAATTGTTAATAGCAGATGTATAACTACGGCTGGTAGCTTCTGCCAAGTGTAACGTTTCAGTCAAATAATGATAAAATGTCTTAGGATTTATTGTATCGGACAAAATCCCCCTAGCGGATATACTCGTCTGGATCTTATGATCTTTTGTGTCATCATCACTAGTTCTCTGCATATAAGTAATCACAACATTTTCATAATCAACCAAGCACATATCCAACATATATTTAATCTTTGCAACTAGATCTGTTGCACTGTAATTTGTTTCAATCATATAATCCGTTCCAGGAACAAGTTTTGGAGCAACCATGGCAATTTGGTGTCTCGAGTCCGTTAAGTCTACACGTCCTTCTCGCTCTGTAAAGCTCATTCCTGAATGGAATAAATCAGGATAGTCTTCACAAAGGCAGGTAACAACAACGATATATAAACCTGTCCAAGAAGAAAAATCGTTTCTCTCATCTCCAAAATATGAGAAACTGAATGGTTTAGTATAAGCAAAGTGCTGTCTGGAAGAAAAATCAACAGTTCTAATCTCATCCCAGTTTGATTTTGGCCTTACACTGGAAATATTTTCATCCAACGGCTCGATAGTTTCAAATTTTTCTTCTGATATAACCGCATGATCTACAACATTATTAGAAAAAACATACCCGCCATCTACATTCTGAGACCAACTTGCCTGCTCCAATACATCCGTTATATCTGCTACATGTCCTATATTTTCGATGTCTTTCTGAAGTTGAATAGTAGAAACCGGCAATCTATCCACAGATAATCTCCCCAAAGACTTGTAAAGTCGTTTGTAAATAATGGGATATTTTTTCATCAGTCTTTCATCCTGCTCTGTTCTTGTTATCGGTGATTCCTCAGATTCATTTTTCATTGGCCGTTTAATTGATGTCGTTTGCTCGCTAATGTCTTGTGATGATAGCCCGTTTTCTTCGATTATTGTTTTTCTTCCCTCCGGCAAAGTCTTTTTTATTCCCAAGTGTGTTTCTCTCTTTGGATATAAGTTATTACAGATATAAATGCAGTACCATTTTCCTGCTGCAATAATTTTCTTATATTCCCTTGCATGTAACTGTCGAAAAGTCTTGCTCGTTTCAAGCCGGTGCTGCAACTTGGAAATTGTTTCAATATCTATTGTTTCAAAGAGGCCATTCATTAAAATGCCCGATTCTTTTCCAAAACTCTCTATTACGGGGTAACATAAATATAATTCCGAACGTTGTGCTGGAGAAACCTGTGAGGCAAGATAGTTCATGAAATCTGCTTCAGCAGATTGTTTTATCTTGATCAATGCCTTTGCCTCTTCCAAAATTGTTTTGAATTTCACATGGTTTGATTTATATAACTCTACCACAGATAGGAAGAGTTTTGATGCAGGCTTGGAAATCGTTTGCCCACAATAGGCTGACGCCATACTCTGCATCTGAAAAGAAATCCCATTTTCATTTCGGTAGGTCTCGTCTATTTTCATTCCCTGATTTTTTGCCATCTGCCGCAATTCAGAAGAAACTTGTCTTACCGCCTTACGTCTTGTTGTCTTGCCCTCAGATACATTCAGGTACGCATCCAAAAGGATAACAGCCTCATAAATGTCCCAGGGTCGCTGTCGCGCCGCCATATTATAATAATTCCTCGAGAACGGACTTCAATTGCTGAAGTTCCTGGCCAGTTAAGGTTATGCCTTTTCCCATCTTTTTGTGATCAACCGACCAAGATCTTATATCATATTTGGCAGGATTTTCATTCCAGAAAACTTTATTCAGTTCCTTTGTCCAACCGCTCTTTTCCTGAGATAAACATGCAATGGATTGAGTAATTTCAAACTTCAATTCTGCCATTGTGTCCTCCAAAATTCGTTCTAAATTCTATATAGTGTATACCTGCAGCAAAGCACAATAATCCAATTTTTTATTATACACATTCACGCGGAAAATTCAATTATTTTCGGCAAATTATGTTAAATTGGGGGGCTATGGATTGAAAATTATTCCTGCCCCAAAGTATAGACATACCAGAATCATTTCTGCCAGTCTTATGACCGTGATTGTCATGATGTGTCAACCCGCCGGTCAGATTCTCGGTGCTGTACCCCACATTATCATACCGCCAAACAGGCCCGGCCTGCTCTCTCCGATCTTCTTTCCCTTTGCATCGTAATGATTGATCGTCCCAAAAGCTCCCGCTCTGCTGTATCCTTCTTTTTTCCTCATAGTCGTTCTCTCCTATCCATTTTTATTATATTTTTTTCACACTCAGGGTTCTATGTAAAACCAGAGTTTATTTTTAAGCTGCCGCTCTTTCCTTTTGTCCAGTTATTCAGCATCATTTCTGCATATTGCATGAAATTTCAAAACGTCTCCTGGAACTTGATGACCTCATAGATTTAACGTTAGAACTGGCAGGTGATTATCGTGGCAATCTTGAAACATATCGCAAGCAAAAACGCAAATTATAACGATGCCGTCAACTATATGAAATATCAGTACAATGAATTGACGATGAAACCCATCAGAGGTAAAGACGGGTACCGGATATTTCGGGACTGGTACAAAATGGACGTGCTGAACTGCCGCTGTCCGGAAACATTTTATCTGGAATGCAAACAGCTCAATGACTTCTATCACAAAAACCAGATGCGTAGTGAAATCAAAAGCCATCATTACGTGATCAGCTTTGACCCGAAAGACCAGACAGAAAATGGGCTGACCAGCGATCGGGCGCAGGCACTTGCCCTCGAATACGCCAAAAGGAATTTCCCCGGACATCAGGCTTTAATCTGCACCCACCTGGATGGAAATAACGGCAGCGGCAATATCCATTCGCATATCATCATCAACAGCCTGAGAAAGCTGGATGTCGAGCAGCAGGAATTTATGGAACGGTCTCCGCTGCCGCTCCGGTCGGCGCTAAACGGATGTCCACTGGACATCCAGCGCCCTTGCGACAGCCGCGCCGGGTACAAGCACCATCTGACGAAGGATTACCTCAGGTATCTCCGCAAGGATCTGATGAACCTTTGCGAACGTGAAAATCTCCATCAGGTAGATTTGCTTGCCCCTGCGCAGCGGAGGATTACTGACAGTGAATACCGGGCAGGGCAACGCGGGCAGAAAAAGCTTGATACGCTGAATCAGGAAATCATAGAATACGGGCTGACACCCAGACGGACGAAGTTCCAGACACAGAAGCAGTTTCTTCGCGATGCAATCGAGGATATAGCTGCTACTTCTAAAAGCTTTGAAACGTTCCAGACCGCCTTATATGAAAAATACAAGATCAAAGTAACGGACAGACGTGGACGCTACAGTTATCTGCATCCGAAGCGGGAAAAGAATATCACCGATAGAGCATTGGGAACCCTTTACGAGAGTGAATCGCTGCTTAAACAGTTCCGTGAGAATGCGATTGCTGCCGCTAAAAGAGAGCGTGGAGACGGCATTCCGGTTACACATGATTCTAATGCTTCCCGAAAAACACAGGCAGGCGGAACACCGCAAAATAAGCAGAATCAAGAATCCTGGAAGTGGGCTGCGGAAGAAAATAATACGCGCCGCCGAACCCTGGATTTTGATGCCGACTATGATTACGGAAATGATCCATTTGCGATTCTGTACATCCGTTCAAACCTGCGTCTGGTCACCGACCTTCAGGACTGTACAAAGGCAAAAGTAAACAGAGCTTACGCGCAGAAAGTAAAGATTTCCAATTTGCAGAAAATGGCCAGGACGATTGCTTACGTGCAGGAACAGGGATACGGTTCAAGGACAGACCTGCGCACAGAATATGAATGCATTTCGCAGGAAGTGAAAAATACCCGCAGAACGCTGCGGGCGGTAGAAGCGCAGCTTAAAGAGGTAAACCGGCAGATTCATTATACCGGGCAATATCTCGCTAACAAAGATGTGTACAGGCAGATGCTTAACGCCCGGAGCAAAGAATTTTCCGGCAGGAACACGCAGCTGAAATATCTGATTACGAAACTGCCGTCAAATACATAAAGGAAAGCTTCCCCGACGGCAAGGTTCCATCCATGAAGTCGCTGAAAGAGGAAAAGCAGAAACTGACTGACCGGCAAAAATCACTGCAGACCAGACTCGACCGCTGCAAGGCCGACCAGAAAGACTTCCGCAGGGTTTGCTCCAATGTGGATGCTATTCTTGGACAGGGAAAGACCCTGAAAACGGAACGGGATCTGTCGCAGAGTCGGTAATATGAAGAAAGGCAGTCAGGAGTCAGCAAATTAATTATCAGGGATTCAGTCAAGAATGCAATCCGGGAACACTCACATCACCTGATTGCATTCTTGTCTATTCCTTTCTCCTCTCACATTACTCTTCCGTTTCTAATTCCAGACGCTGTAAAATATCCTGCACTACACTCTCATCCTGAAGCAAATTCACAGCAAAACACTTTGTCCCGGCATCTTTCAATGAAGCACCTATATGATAGGCAATCTTTTCATCCAAAATTAAAAATCTGTCATGGAATGCCTTCGTATATTTAACGGTCAGAGGCGAATATTGAGCATTAAATTTTTTTATGTCTGCTTTACTCAACTTTGTCTTCTCATGTGTATAAATAACAACAGAGACACCCTCGTTCTTTTTGCAGAGAAGATTTAATGTTCCCACATCTACATATCCGTCAATCAATGTGATTTTCCTGGTTGCTTTCCGAATCAGATCGACAAGCAGCTCAAATGCGTCGTAAATCTGGCCTTCAAAGAAAATCTTCTGGGTTGATTCTTCATGTCCAGATATGTACTCAAACACTTTCTCGAATTTTTCATCTGTTTGCCGTTGATATTGAAGCTGCTTCAATTCAACCTCATTGATGCGTTCAAACAAAAGAGCATTATTGGAAACAAATTTTCGCAGTTCAACAAATGTATTCATAATATTAATGCTGACCTGAATTGCTACGTCGCTTCGCAAAACAGCAGAGAGCATGGCGATGCCCTGTTCTGTAAATGCAAATGGAAGGTATCTGCGTCCACCTCGTTTCTCCTGAGTATCATCAGGTTTTGAAATCACAGATTGTGATCTCAAAAAATTGTACTCTTCCTTACTTAGTTGAAACCTAAAGTTGTCCGGAAACCTTGCAATATTTCTTTTTACTGCCTGATTAAAAATCCTTGTTTCCACCTGATACAGCATTGCCAGATCACTATCTAACATCACCTGCTGACCACGTACAACATAAATCAGACTGCGTATATCGCTCTGCACCGGTTCGGCAACAGCAATCTCTGTTTTATCATTTGTAATAATTTCATTTTTTTCTGCTGCCATTAATTATTCCTCCTAAAATATTACTTCGGTTATTATTATAGTATAGCATAAAGTGCTAAATTACGACAGCATTAGTTCTTTTTCTGCCCTATTTTCTTCCATTTTTCCAATAGTCAGGATACCAGCATCCTCATCCGTCAGCGCTCACATAAAGGCACTTCGAACTCACTCAATTTTGAGCAAGTTCGAAGTTTCTTTGCTTATCCGCATCAGTATTTGATGAAGTCCCACAAGATAGCATTCAGTACCGCGATCTTCCCGATCAACCACCCGGAGGCAAATGGGAGCACAAAGGCCACGAACCCTGTCGTTAGCATCTTTACCGCCTCCGCCCCCGTGCAGATATTCATCAGGAAACCAAGAACCGCAGCCAGAAAACAGACACCGGAGAACATATAAAGGACTGCTCCAACGAAACTGGTCAGAAAAATGGCAAACCACTGCAATACAGTCACAATCACCGCCATCGGCAGAACCAGAAGCTTCAAAGATAGTTTTAACGGGACCATGACCTCGTCTCCTTGCTTATCCGTTTTAAAGTATCTTTTGCCATACCTCTCATAGACCTCCTGCGTCAGCAATCCTATCCGCGCGCCAGCCGCATCCAATGTCATAAGGGTGCTGCGTGCCAGTGGCACGCGTTTAGCACCGACCGGAGCGGTAGCGAAGATGCCGACGAAGTCGGAGGGCGCTGAGTGCCAGTGGCACTCGTTTAGCGCCGACCGAAGCGAAGCGTAGACCCTTATGACGTGGGCTTTAGCCGGAATAATTCCTTACACGGCTGTGCGCATTAAAAAAGGACTTCCTCGGTCATCAAGAAGCTCCGATTAAGTCCTACCTTAAGTTCCATATTCAGTTGTGATCCCAGGGCATAATATGACTTATCGGAAGGAGCGGACGCTTGCGTACGCTGAACCGATAAGTCAGCGACAGAATCGTCAGATTCTGGAGTATTATGAGAAGCGGTTTTCTTCTCATAATATGCCTGAGAATTGCCAGCGAACAGTCTGGATACCTCGTGTCATAATAATGTACAAGGCTGTTTTTTTACGTTTAAAACGGGCCCGTCCTAACCGAAAATGCCATCCTTCGCAGACATTTTTTTGTAGGACTAAATCAGCGGAAAGCCTTGATTTATGCGGCTCTTGCTAACCTGACACTAATATAGCACAATCCCCAGTAGCCACATGGATCAGCGCTTTCCGGGCGCCCTCCGCACGGCTGGCCTTTAAAGCATACAAGGCTTCAATCTGCGCTCCTCTGGGCTGAAAAACAGAAGAAACAGACCCGGCATCACGATTGAAGTTCTGAGCGCGGTACAGATCAAGATCAGAATTGAGATCATGATCGTTATTATTATCGCTTTCCTCTTCTTCATACCGTTCCAGATCCTTCGCAACTGCAGGACGCCTCCAGGACCGTGCATACCTTTTTAGTTCCGCGTCATCTATAATAATCGAATAACGATAAAACAGTTCCTCAAATGTAGCGCAAAATTTATGAAAGCCCCCTTCATTCTCATTGCTGCTGAATCTGTAATTCCACTCAATCCCGGAAGTCAGTGCGCTCCTCGACAGATTTGAGGAACCAATGTATATCTCGCCCTGCCCCTTCCCATGAAAAATATACGCTTTCGGGTGAAAGGAACGCTTCTTTTCATTATAAAAACGCAGATCAATCCGATCCCCCAGTTCACCCTTTAACAAATACAGTGCCGCAGGCTGCGTGATTCCAAGATAATTTCCCGTGAGCACGCGTATCCTCGCTCCCCGATTCAAAGCGCCCTCCAGATCACGCAGGATCATCCTCACACCCGATTCCATCAAAAAAGAAACAATAATATCGATCTGCTCCGCGTGAGCGATACTGATTTTGAGCTGATAATACAAAAAACGCTCCGCATAACGGTCTCCTGTAATTACATTGGTACGCTCAACCGGTGCTTCCGATATTATTTTTTCTGCAAAATCAGGTTCAGCCATTTTTCTTCTCCTCTGCCTGGGCGAATATCTGAAGTAATCCACATCCTGCAAATCGTATATACATTCAACTCATTCATCAGCTCGTCTGTCCGCTGTTCATTCATATCAATAAAATACCGTCCGTTTCTCATACCTTCATATGAACCATATTTAAATGAAGCATATACAATTCCGTCGGGTTTTAGTGCCGCAGCCATTTTGATAAAGACTGCTTTTAAGTCTTCCGATGAAAGATGCAAAATTGAAGAGCACGCCCATATTCCATCATAGCAACTATGACAGTTCAGATCCTGAAAAAGCATCTGCTTTACCGGAATGCCGGTGTATTCTGATGCCTTTCGGCAAAGTTCTTCAGATCCATCAATGGCCGTAACCTGATACCCTTTCTCCAGAAAATACTTCGTATCCCGTCCGGCGCCACAACCAAAATCGAGAATGGATGCCTGAGGCGAAAGGTACTTAAGGAAACTATCCTGTGTTTCACAAAACTCCAATGTCTGAGTGGAAGAAGTAAAGGCGGCCGCATTTTTGTTATAGTATTCGAGTGTTGGAGTAGTTGTTGTACTATTCATCAGGAACATTCCTTTCCTTATCTTCTCAAATTATCATCCAAAGTTTCCCTCGAATAATGCATTTTGATCCATTGCAAGTTTGTATTCGCGCAACAAATATGAACGAAGGCCGCGTTAAACGCGAAGCAATTCTCTATTACGCGGCTTTCCTTATCCACAAATCGAAAATTCAGCAGAAAACATATACTGTAGTATAAGCCTCGAATCGTCACAATTCAACAAATTTTGTATCTAAAATTCAAAATTTTCATTGATTATTTTTTCATCCGTCCTTACAGTTTACAGCTATAGGTTTTATCCTCGTCAGTTGATAAAATGATTTTTCTCAACAATACGACAGCCGCCTGTATTCCTCGCTCCCGTATGTATTTCTGTGACAGCCGTATTTATCCACTATTATTTCTTATAATGATTCATATTCCCGAACAGACCCCAGTCACTATGTCCCGTCTTATGGCCTTTCGCATCATAATGATCAATTTCACTGAACACCCCCGGATCACTTCTGCCCGTCTTATGTCCGTGGTTGTCATGGTGTGTCAATCCACCGGTCAGATTCTGCGTGCTGTATCCTACCTTATGCCCTTTGGCATCATAATTGTTCATGCTGCCAAACAGGCCCGGTCTGCTCTCGCCAATTTTCTTTCCCTTTGCATCGTAATGGTTGATCGTACCAAAAGCTCCTTCTCTGCTGTATCCTTCTTTTTTTCTCATAGTGATTCTCCTCTCGTTTTTTCATACCGGCATCCGTTTTTTGCTCCGATTCTAATTACAGAACAAATAGTAATGGATTGCCATACATCCGATTTTATTCAACATCATTTTTACACGTATCAAAGTATTCACACATCAGGCAGCATTTGCTGCAATGCCTGTCACCGTGCAGCGTTTTACGAATCCAAAACAAAAACCGCAACGGTACCACCTCCTCACTTCTGACTCGTATTCATTTAAAGTTCATTTAAGGTTCTTCATGAATACAGTATAAGAAATTGCGAGTCCAAAAAACAGGCTTTGTAAAAGAACATACATTCTCTGTTTGCAGCTACATTGTTTGCTTTTTATTCTCTCTAATTATTCCCGTTCTGTTTCTACTATCCTGTTTTCAGTTAAAATGGATAAACAACTCTACCCGCCGCACGCATCAGCGCCGTTCCAACCGGTGCCAGAATCAGTGTACAGCACGCAGGTGGCGCCAGTCATTTCAGGATAAAGAAAAGACCTTTGCCACAATCTACGTTGTTGCAAAAGTCTTGTTTTTAATTCATCCCGTGCAGGTCAGATCATCTGCATGATTCATTTAAGTGAAAATTGTTTCATTCCATCATATCCAGCACAGCATTAACCGTCTGCTGCCACTGTTCCTCTCTCGAAATGGAAGCTGTACCATCTCCGGCCTGCTCTCCGTACAAACCAAACCATGCATGACAGCCGCCTTCTATACACACCTCGGTATAATTTGTCGAATACTCTCTGCCAGCCTCTACCTTTTCCATATTCAGCACGCCATCATCACTGCCGTAAACAGAAAGCACCGCAAGGTCCCCCAGATCTTTTGTCGCATAAGCGCCCAGCAGGATGACACCATCCAGCTTATCTGTGTTGCCAGCAGCATAGGATGCTGCCATTGCCCCTCCAAGGGAATGTCCGGAGATGTACCAGTACTCGTAATCATATTCCTGCATCACTTCATCAGCTCTGTTGATACCAAAGGTTGCCATGTTATACGGCATCTCAAGCAAAAAACAGTCCACACCATTCTCTGCCAGTTTCATCATCAGCGGAGCATATGCCGTATATTCAACCTTTGCCCCCGGATAGAAAACAATCGCGATGTCTTCTCCGGCTCCGTCAAAATACAAGCCGTCTTCTATCCCGACTACTTTCACAATGCCAGTATTTTCCAGATAATCTGCGGCTTCCGAATCCGCTCTGTAGTAATCGCTTGCATACCAGATCAGCAATACCCCAAACAGAACACATTACTGCGCAGCAAGATTTACAATCTGCTCAATCCAGTTTGCCCGTTTATCCGATGCGCTCATCTTTGCGCCAAGGATTCCCATCACGACAAATCCAGCAATGCCAAGCGCAAACAGGATATTGCAGGGAAATGATGAAACATTTTTCCAAAGATCCGCCAAAGACGGACGGCTGATAACCAGAGAAAGAAGAATCAGTACAATGACCAGAATATCATCTACCTTTACACCAAACAGCGCAGCCAATACAACCATATTATCAATCGTCGGCAGGGAAACTCCCTGCTGCCACTTGTATAACGCCTGCGGTGTTGAAAAGCTAAAGATGCCCTGTAAATCCTTAACACTAAAGCCCGCCTGTATTCTTAAGTTTCTGATATTCTGGCCCGTCTTTGCCATATCTATGGCAGGGATTGTAAACATCTCATTTTCCTCCTGTTCCGGCATCCGGCTGCCAGAACAGATGACCCCTCCAGTCAGTCAGATGCCTTAAAATTGTACATTGGTTTCAATACATCAATCACATCCACCGATTCCCGAATCACATCAATGATATCGTTCAGAGATTTGTACGCCATTGGTGCTTCGTCCAGCGTGGACTCGTTGACGGAAGTTGTATACACGCCTTCCATCAGGCTGCGGTATTCTTCCATGGAAAGGTTCTCTTTTGCTTTCTTGCGCGACATCAAACGACCTGCTCCGTGCGGTGCGGAATAATTCCACTCCGGATTTCCCTTTCCTGTCGCCAGAATGCTCCCGTCTTTCATATTAATCGGAATCAGCACCCGCTCACCCTCATGTGCCGCGATTGCTCCTTTTCGTAAGATCATCTCATCCGTATCAATATAATTGTGAATGGTATGAAATACGTCAGAGCCCTCCATCCCGGTTTTCTCCAGAATGATCTCGGCCATCTTTTCACGATTTCTTCGCGCAAAGCGCTGGCAGATCTCTACATCGTGGAGATAGTCTTCAAAATAAGTCCCATAGGCTATCGCCGTGTTTACTTTTCCTTTGATTTCCAGCATAGTCTGCTACTCCCTCCATAATCTACAATAATGCTGCCGGATACCTCATATGGGATTCGAACCCATGGCTCCCCGGTTAAAAGCCGGGTGCTCTCCCACTGAGCTAATGAGGTATTTTTTTGTAAAAAGAAAACCGCCTATCCCATACAAGATAAGCGGCTCTGATGAACAATTATGCCTGATTCCCTGTCATACTCTCTGACAGCAGTTATATCTCAACACATTTCAGGCGGCTTTTTCTTACCCTATATGGACGCACCAAATCAAAGCACTGTTTTTTCTCAAGTGCCTGCTCATGTCGTTTTTCAACAAGGTAATAGAAAAAGCTGAATGTCATGTCCTTATCCTTTCCGGGCTGTAAAGTCCTGATTTTTATTGTACGCTGATCTTTTTCCGTACTTTGATTGATACGCATTATAACGCAGAATTTCAAAAATGTCATTATACTTGTAGTATAAAATTTCAATGGTAGGTTAGCATCATTTGTCTCATCCTGTAAAAAAACGGTGCAGCTGTTTAAGGCTGCACCGTGGAGAAAAATGACCTCATCTGCGGCGGTTTGTCCGCCGTATTTTTTATGTTGGTGTTACTCGATGGCAATATACCTGTTTTCTTCAACCACCGGCTGCTGGACTTTCTTCGGTACGGTAAGAATCAGGGTGCCATTCTCAAACTTCGCCTTGATGTCTTCCTGCTTCACATCTTCTCCCACATAGAACGATCTGCTGAAAGATCCGGCATAACGTTCACGGCGAACATACTTACCATTGCTGTCTTTCTGATCATTGTTTGTATTCGTGGAGGCCTGGATCGTCAGATATCCATCCTTCAGCTCAGCCTTCACATCCTCCTTCTTGATTCCCGGAAGATTCATTGTCAGCTCATATTCGCTTTCGCTCTCTTTCACATCCGTTCTCATCAGGTCCGTCTGCTCTCTGGATGCGTTTGTACGGTAAAACGGCTCATGAAAGAAATCATCAAAAAACTCATCCCACAAATTTTCTCTGTAAATACTCGGTCTCAACATATCTCATCTCTCCTTTTATCATTCACAACAATTATGTTTTTATCTGCATTGGAACCGGATCAAAATGGAATCTGCTTTTGTTATCCATCTCTTTCCTTTGTTCTACTAGAGTTATAACACTGATTATTAGCACTGTCAAGAGGTGAGTGCTAATTTTTTTCTTTCACTTTTTTGCTCATTTCTCAAAAACATTGAATCTACGCGGTTTTTCGGGCATCCGGGCATCTTTTTTTCGTCCTTCATAAGTAGTGATTTTCCGGGTTTTACGCCATTTTTACGCCATTTGCGAATTTAAATAAAAATACGCGGTTTTACCCATCAGTTTCAGCCTGCCATAATCTCATCAATCCGGTCGAATTCCTTCCTGATCCGTTCCTTGCCGGTGATGTGGTTGTAAACCTCCATGGTCACTGCGATGTTGGAATGTCCCATTATATACTGCAGAACTTTTGGATCAAAACCACTTTCCGCCATTCTCGTACATCCAGTATGCCGGAGGGTATGGGCTGAAATTGACGGCATCAGGATTTCCTTGCGCCTCTGCTTCTGAGCTGCTTTCAGTTCTTCCCGATTGTAGGCGTTCACAATATTATACAGAACATTATTCAAAGCGTTCGGCATAATGGGTGTTCCGTTTTTCGTAGTGAAAATGAATCCCTTGCGCCCTTCAACTTCTACGGTACGGTCGATTCCGATCATCATCTGGTATTCCCGCTGCTTCAGAAAAGCTTTCTTTACAGTACTTGTCATGGGAATTGTCCGGACTCCCGCATCGGTTTTCGGTTCCTTCAGGTGGAATTTATAACCATCGCCGTAATTTTTGTAAACAAGCTGATGATCAATAGTCACCTCGCGATTCGCAAGGTCAATATCATCCCAGGTCAACCCGATCAGCTCGCCGGCTCTCACTGCAGTTCCAACCATAACCTGGAGAAGAGGGAGATAGTTGCTGTAAATCCCATTTTCCACGAAAGCAAAAATGGCTTCCTGATCTTCTACAGAAAGGGCTTCTTTTTCCTTCGCCTCTCTGCCATAATCGCCAAGTGTATGGACTGCCGGATTTTTCCTGATGATGTCATCCTCTACCGCCATGCCAAATGCAGGAAGCAACATCGTATGCAGATACTTAATTGTGCTTCTGGCGTATCCTTCATTGGACATTTTGGCATATAACGCTTTGATGTGTGAAGGCCGTACCGCTACAACCTTCATCTTTCCAAGATCATCCTCAACGTGATATTTCCACATAGCCATATAGTTAGCCCGCGTTGTTTCATCCAGCTTACGGATAGACATATAACGATTAAACAGCTCGTTCACATCCATTTTCTTCACATCCGCTGTGGATATAATTCCATCTTCCTGATCTTTCAAAATCTCTTTTACCATCTCCCGGAGTTCTGCCAGGTCCATGCTGTAGATGGCCACACGTTTTCCTGTGCGCTTGTCCGTATAGCGGTAGTCGTATCTTCCGTCTGCCCTTTGCGATTCCCCTGTTCTTAAATTCCTGCCACGGTTATCTTTTCTTGTCATAAAACATCCATCCTTTCTCTCACGCGAAATGAATACTGCTGAAACTGGTTTACATTGAAAGCCGCACAATTAAAATCGGCGTCATTCTCAATTTACTGTCCAAATCGGAACATTCCTCGCCGCAGCGCGGTCTTTGTCCATACTCGCAAGCGAGTACAGACATACAATACATATTCCGCAGTATCAGCGTTTGTCCTGTTACATCCTGCTATATGAATGCTTTATGAGTCTTATCAGGTTTCGTCACAGAGTATAAACGCTTCCAGAGACCATTGCAATCATGTCGCAGCTAATTTTTACCGTTCAAGTCTTATATCGCGATTGAGTCCAGATATTTTTTTACCTTATTTACAGAATACAAAACTCTCCTGCCAACCATGATTCTGGCTCCGGCGTCCTCACCAATCTGCCGTGCTGTCGCCGTTCCGCAGGAAAGCATCCCTGCAAGCCGTTCTATGTCTACTGCAAGCAGCTGTGATGAATCTGTATCATGTTCTTTTGTTTTTTTCATTTAGCCTTACCTTTCTACTGCAGGGGAAATCCGAAAGCATTTCTTTCTCTTACCCCATTAAGTTGTTTTAATATATCATTCAATAATCTTTTACCGCTTATTTCATTTATCCACATGAAATAATGTTCTGACAGTACAGGTCGCCGCTGGCGCAGCTGTCATAACTCTGCCATCGCCGTACTGCCCACGCAATCGTACATTATGAAAGTCACTCTGTAAGATTGGTACGGGCATTTCTCGAACGCCGCAGGGCTCTCCCCTAGTCTTTAGGAAGCCGTGAGGAAGTATCATTATGCCCCTGCGCAGTCATCGCGTCCGGTGTGCCAAAACCGGGTTAAGACCAACGCTTATCGCTCACGAAACAGCTTCATTCATCACCTCCTTGCTGTCCGGTCTTCGCGGCGCGCCTTATTCGCTCGTGCGCAGGTTATGTACCTGTAATATCACCCATATGAGGTTGTCAATGTGCAGTTCTAATATGTCCTAAGCTCTCAATAGCAGCCCGAAATCAGGCTTTTGCTGCCTTACACCCGCTGCCATAGGGAACCGGTTCAAAGCCAAGTGTCACATCCATAAGCGTCAGCTGTAGATGTCTGCGCAAAGACTCATCTACATAACAGTGCGGCCTGCCGTACTCGTCATAACCTACCCGGAGACAAAGTTTTGTTATGTAACCTTCATAATGTTTTAAAACAGCGTCCATCGCCTCCGCATCTCCTGCAGATGCAGCCTTAATCACTTCATAGGAAGGCAAATCAACGCTTCTTTTCCTTTTGGTTTTCTTCATTCGCCATTTCCTCCATCGTAACTTTCAACAGTTTCAGCAACTTTTTCCGGTGCCTGCAGATTGTGCTGTCGTCCAGATTCATTCTGTCTCCGATCTCTACGTCGCTCATGCCCACATAGTAGGAAAGCAAAATGATGTTCCGCTTCTTCTCCGACAGCTTCTGCAGAGCTTCCGCAAGGAGCCTGTCTTTTACTTCAATGTCATACCCAAGGACTTGAAACCAGCAGTTTTCGGTATCATATTCATCCCAAGCCGCCATCTGAATCAGTTCTCTTTCTGATAATTCAGAAAACAATTTTTCATGCTGCTGCAGATAATCCTCATGTCTGCCGGCATCAATCCGTTCCCGCTTCAATGCCAGCTTGCAGAGCCGGTCGAATTGTTTTCTAACGATCAGTTGTTCATCACAGGAAGAAGATTTCTCCATAAGAGTTCACCTCCTTCCTGCCCCGGTTGGGCAAAAGTGAAGCTTTTTTATCCCCTTCACCCAATAGCTCGATTGGGAAAGGCGCAATTCTGCATTTTTTGCAAAAAAATTTTAAATTTCACAGAATGTTCACAAATCAGGCTGTAATAGCAAACCAAATCAGGCTCATATCGCGTACTTCTGTCACTATCCGTCATGTTCTCAATTCCTCCTGAACTCAAAAACCTGTTATCAATTCCTGCTTCAGAAGGCGGAGGTCCACGGACAACAGCACTTACTTTTGGCCTGATCGAAATCACCAACATGTAATTTCTCTCTGAATTTTCTTTTATCATCCGCAAAAACGCAGAATGGCCCCGTATCTCTACGGAGCCATCCAATCCAATCATTGTTTCGCCTGCTATTACCATTCAACCGTTAAGCAAATTTAGTATAAGCGATAACAAATTTAAAATATGCACATTTAGACAGCTTCGTCCCGGCTCACATCCCCCACTTTCTCAGCCTTGAAAATTCAGTAAAAAAACACACTTTTCTTTCTTTTCCTCTTCCCTGGAAGTTTCCTGCTCAACCCACAAGCAGTATCCAGTGAATACAGTAATGGTGGTCAGCTGACCACTATTTGCCATAAAAAATATTGCACATCGTAGCGTTGCAGCTGCGGCAATAAAAAAAATAGGGCGGCAACGCAAAAGAATATTTTGCATTGCCGCCCTATTTTGCGGTTTATAAATATCGAATTATATTCGGAATCGAAGGGCAGCGCAGCAGCAATGGTGCTTTTTACCTGGTTCCGGTGAATCTGTTTCCTCTTCCTACACTTACACAGATTTTTTGAATCAAACCTCAGATCATATCCTTATCTTTCACTTTGATTGCAATATCAGAGTGAATATGATATTCGTTTTCTCTATCTCCTTCATACTATCCCAACCCTTGTCTTACTCTTCCAAATCCTGATAAATCTGCCTGATAACGGATTCGATATGTCTGCTATGGATATAGCCAAATCTCAAATCTTCCTCCCGCATCAGATGAATGTACTTCTTATAGGCGGCGTGAGAAAGGTAATCGGTAAAGAAATAGATGTAATCGGCTCTTTCTAACACCGCCGGAGCGACGACTCCGGAAAGGTCGGTACTGATGAATGTCCAGTTTAGAAAACGATTTTTCAGCTTATTTACCCAGTTCTCATGGCCGCCTATGATCAGGATATTCCTGTCCTTTATCATCTCTTCCATCTGGGAGACATCCTGCGGCTCCGGCTCGACATCCTCTTCCGTCAGGCGGTAGACATGCTCGCGCAGGGATTGAAGCTCTCCACGCGCTTCCTCATATTGGCTACGCAAATCCTCATAATCAGAAAGCTCTTTTCTGGCATCCGCATAAAGAGAATGGAGGCTCCTGTTCTCGCTCTGCACCTGATGCAAACGGCTCCGGAGCGAGTCAATCTCCTCCTGCAGCTTCGCTGTATCGGGAGTCGCCCCTGCAATCTGAGTGGCAACGGAAAGTGTTCCATCTCTTTCGTCTTTCTGCACACCCTTCAGGCTGGTCTTATCGACACCCTCCGGGCGGAATTTTGGTATCTCAGGCTTCTGTCCGCCCTCCTCCGGAAAATACTGATCACCGGTTCCCAGGAGAACATCCATGTATTTGCCAACCATCTCCATGGCAAATGTAAGCGAGCCGGCACAGGTCAGAAGCGGAGCCAGTGCCTGCACATCGTAAAATCCGAATTCCATTTGAGGGAAACGCATTTTCAGAATAGCTAATGTCCTAGCGAATTCTGTACGCAGGCCATGAAAATGATGTCCCCATCGATATGCATAATCATACGGATAGCCATAATACCGGAATGCGTCGCCAAGGAAACAGTCCATGTACTTCCAGCGGGTCAGCTCCGCGCTGTCCGTAAATGGGACGAATCCAAGTTCTTCATCCATTCTGACATCATCCAGTGCATCAATCCACGCGTCCACCTGTTCACGGCAGGCTTTGAGAAGATCATCCGGGATATTGAGAACGGAACCCTCGCTTTCCGATTCCTCCTCTTGGCGTTTCATCTCCTCCAACCGCTCATAATTCTCCGTCAGCTCCGCATACTGAACCGAACACTCCGGCCGGAGCGTAACCCCGATAAAGCCGCACATGGTCAGTACGCGAGCCAAAACATGAATCTCATAATCCGGATTCTGTCCGCCAATACCCGCCTGCCAGTCCCGTCCTGCGTTCTCGTATTCAGACCGCAGCTCGTCTCCGTAGCCGATCGCGTCCAATATAGAAAAAATATCCCCCACCGAAACGGTACTGTATTTTTTCACTTCCAGGTATTCCCGGCGGTAGTAGGTCCGGTACAGATAACGGAACATTTTGACTGCATACTCGTCCCCTTGCTTTGCGGCCAGAAACATCAGATTAAGCACTTTCCGGTTCAAAAAATCAATCGGGTACCGGTTCCTGTCCTTTGGAGAATCCTGGCCATACAGGTCCTCATAAATCTGCGGAATCTCTCCGTATTTGTGAAGCAGAAATTCCCTGGCAATCACCGGAAACTCCGCCTCCATCCCATCGGAAATAAACTCTTCCAGAAAGAGGCACTCACAAGCAAAGAGATCTGGCGCGATTTCCTTACTTACCTCCCGCATCAGCTCTTCATTTTCCGGAGAAGCCACTTCTTTCCAATAGGCTTTCAGATCTTTCTCTGATTCTTTCTCTAATTCTTTTTCCAATTTCTGCTGTGCCTCTTCGTCCAGACCCTGACGCAGTGCCTGACGCATCTCTTCTGTGCCTTCTATATCCAGCGGCTGCAGATATGGAATCGGTTCACGCCACGATCTGCCCCGCGACATCCGTGCCGAACGATACGAACGTTTCCCATTTCCTGAATTTATATCTGCCATAATCATTCACCATATACGCAAATCACGCGCCCTTTCCATTTCTATTTCGTATGTTAAAACCGCCCGGATTTTCACATAGCCAGAGCACTTTAGTACTTAATCACTACAGGCTCACAACATATTGCACCCTGATCAAGAACTCCCCAAAATCGCAGCCATTTACCATTTCATCGTAGCTGCAACCAAGTTCCTGCACAAAATCATAGCCATCAATGTCCTCAATCATGTCAAAAGCAGTATCCCGCAGTTTGGCATCCGCATCTTCTCCTTTTTCTGAAGCTTCCTGTTCATCGTCCTCCAACATAAAGACAAGGGTGGCGAGTGCTGCGTTAATCATGTCCGCCAGTTCAAGCTTGTCAACAGCTATGTTTTCCTCATCTGTGCTTACAATGACACGCTCCATGATTTCTTTCGACTTCGGTTCCTGATTCAGGAGAGCCTTTATCGCCTCCGCGACGATTTTCTCCTTATCCGTAAGGTGCAGGCCATCCAGAATGATCCCCCATTTCTGTTCATCAATATACATCTTAAGTCCTTTCCCGTATGAATCTCACACAAAAGTAAACGGCAGCACAAAGTGCAGTATCAGACAGAATCTTATCACGTGCCTATATAAAATAAGTCTCTCCCTTGCGCATTTTACGCCACTCGTCCTCACCAAAGTCTTCCACACATTTCTGCTCGCATTCCTCCAGCCATCCATCCAGATCAGATTCTATCTCAGAACACAGATAATCGAAATCATCTCCGCTTACATACCCATGGTTCATCATACATTCATAGAAATTTTTAATAGCCTGAACCGTCTGTTCCAGATTATATGGAGAAGCCGTCCAGTCTTTCTGAATATAGTAATAGGAAATATAATATCCCAGTTTACGGCAACCATTCACCAGAATTTCTCTGTTTTCATCTTTAATAACAAGAGTCGATATTTCCGCATCGGGAGATTCTTCCGCCATCAGGTGCTGAAGGAAATAATTGAGATACACATACGCACATGACATATCTCTGTTTTTTATTCTTTCACTTCTGCCTGCCGCTTTCAAGTCTGCTTCAAAAACATCCAGATATCGCTCGCTTACCTGTTCCCAGCCAGCTTCCCCGACCGGATAGTCCTGCTGATTTTGAACGGTTATCCCTTCTTTGTCTTCCAATTTTGATTCCATAATTGTCACCTATACGCGATAATTCGCGCCCTTTCGTAGTTCATTTCGCCTTTGTGCCCATCGCAGCTCCGCAAAACAGACCGTCGGGTAACTCCATGTGCAATTTTGTCTATAAATGAGGCCACTATATGATCCTGGTGGGCACTCGGCTTCCTCTAATGATTAGCATCTGGAAGAATTTATCATAGCTGCCCTTATTGTGTCAAAAGCACTCCGTGAAATCGTGGTTTTTTTCGATTCTAAAAAAGATGACCTTATCATCGGCCATCTTTTAAAGGAAAATACTATTCACAAATCGCACGCAACGCAAAGAAGAAAAATACATCTTACTCCGCTTTTTCCAGCATTTTCTTAATATCATCTACTGTAATGCCATTCTCACGCACAAATTTCAGAAGTGCTTCCTCTTCTTCTTTCTTTTTGGCTTCGTTGGCAGCGGCCTCCAATGCATCCAGTTCACCCTGGAGTTCCTGTTTACTCGCTTCCAGCTCCTGAATCTTCTGCTCATATGTGCCAATCTTTTCATCCAGCTTTGCAATATTGTCCAAAATAATATCCTTTTTGCTGCGTCTGATCCTTTTATCTGCCATGATGTTCCTCCTGTGGAAATTTATTTTCCCCATTGTAAAACAATCACAGGGAGTTGTAAAGAGGAAATACTGACTTTATCCAACTGGATCAGCGCCAAATAGGCCTGCTCGATTGCTGTTTTATCAACTGTACAATAAATTTGTTCTCGCATCTTTCCGGTTTTATATTCTCAGATCACCGCTCCGTTGCATCTCAGGTTGTCTCGTATCTCATCACTGCAGAGAACCCCGTTAAAATCATAAGCATCTACATTAATGTTTGTGATAATCTGAATGCTGCCATGATACTTGCAATACAGTTCATGGCTGTAAACAATCAACCCATCCGACATAATAGTTACAAGCACTTTATTCGCTTCATTGAAATCCATGTCAAGCACATCGCCATAAAACTTATGATCCATCTGATTCTGATACCACATCCCCGCATTCCTGCCAGCATTCGTTTTAAATGAAAAGTAATTGAAAGTTTCGAACTGATTCCCTCCACCACTGCATGCCACTACATCTTTGCTGCGGTGGCCAACAATTATTTTATTACCCGATGCAGTGTCCAGGATACGAGTACGCTGGCCAGTCCCAGTATGATAAAAGCACAGCTTCTGGTTACTTGTGGCAATTCCTACAAAAGGCTGTGCTTTCATACAATAAATACCAGTAACCGCCGCTTCTTCACTATTGAGGCTCATTTCTCGCCCATCTCTGGTACTGTGCAAAATCGCTTTATTCGCGTTATTCCCAACAACAACTAATTCTCCATTCGGAAGAAAATCGGCAATGCGGGCATTTTTGCGCAAATTTTCAATCGATGAAAATTCTCTGGTTTCCAGATCAAACACTTCCAGAATATTCTCAGAGTTCTTGAACAACACCTTATTGCCATGCGTTGTCAATTTGCCATGCTGATTTGAAATGAGGCTCCCGCTAAGTTCAAAAGGATCCTTATCATTTTCCCAGTTCCAAATCCGATAAGAGCCATCCCGCTCACCGATAACCCATTCACCTGTTTCCGACAGGTGAATATTAATGATGTCTTTCTCTACAAAGCATTCACCAGTACGCTGCTTCTCTTCAAGATCCCATAACTGGACACGTCGAAAAACTCCGAATGTCTGCTGGCTCAGTGTTGCCGCTCTCCTTCCGTCACCAGAAATGGCAGCAGCTTTTAAGCGTGCCACTCCTCGCTCCAAAACATAATAAAACTCCCCCTTACGGAAAACATGCAGTGCGCCATCATTATATGCGCGGGCTGTGAACTCTCCATTTTTGCTAATCGATTCTAATATTAATCCATCCGGAGAGTGTTTCATCTTTTTTACGGATGTGGCCTGAAACAATTCCCTATAAATATCCATCCCAGGAACCGTATTTTCCCACGCATGCTTCTTTGCCCGGTTTTTAATCAATGCTCCATCCCGCAATCCAAAGACAGACACCCGATTATTATAATAAAAATAGATACTTTCATCTTTGATTGTACCAAGTCGCTTACGCGACGGCTTGCTCTAAGTTTGTGATTCCACTACTT
>JAJQIL010000068.1 GCA_021199235.1 Lachnospiraceae bacterium
AATTGCCAACGGAAACTCAGACGGAAGAGGCAACGGAGCCGCAGACAGAATTGCCAACGGAAACTCAGACGGAAGAGGCAACGGAGCCGCAGACAGAATTGCCGACGGAAACTCAGACAGAGCAGCCGACGGAGTCAGAGACAGAACTGCCGGCAGAGACGCAGACGGAAACGCAGAGTGAAACGTCGGCGGAGCCTCAGACGGAGCCGTCAACCGCGGCTGCCACGGAGCCTCAGACCGAAGCAGTGACGCAGACCGAAACGCAGACCGAAACACAGACTGAAACGTCATCGGAGCTGTCAACTGAGGCCGTCACAGAACCGCAGACCGAGACGGAATTAGATGCGCCGACCGGGTCCTATGTCGAGCCGTCGACGGATTCATCTGACAGTCTGGTTACAGAGTATTCTACCGATGTCGAAGTCGTCACGGAGACACAGACCGAAAGCGAGACCACGGATGCGGTTCAGACCGGCGACGATACGCCGGTTATGGCATGGCTGGTACTGCTGTGCGGTTCCTGCATGGTGCTTGCTGTATGCGGGCAGAAAAGAAGTAAGGTGAAAAAGAGCTGATACTGCTTATAGAGCAGCAGATACTCCTGACAATAAGAATATGGAGAATAAAAAAATGATATAGAGAGTCCGAATAACCAACTCGTAAGTTGGTGTATTACGAGTTGGTTATAGTTCCCAATAATAATCAAAGGCATAAATCTCAAAGCATTTAAAATATAAATTAAAAAACATCAAAGCACAGTTTAAATTACCTCAAAAATACAAATCAAAAAACCTCAAAAATACAAAACAAAAAATAACAAATATGCGAAACAAAAAGCCTCAAAAACACGAATCGATTTACCTCAAAAACGATTGACATTTCTGCTTCGGCCGAACTATAATGGAATAAAAATGAATTCTGACAGAATGGGCAGGAAAGGGTCGAATATGGCAAAATATATTCATCGAATTGTAGACCAGGAACTGGATGACAGACTGGAAGCTTTTGGAGCGACGCTGATAGTCGGCCCAAAGTGGTGTGGAAAAACAACGACAGCTGAGCAAAAAGCAAAAAGTGTGCTGAGAATGCAGGATATTGACAGGAGAGAAGCATATCAGGTCACTGCGAGAACGAAGCCGTCGCTGCTTTTAAAAGGCGCCAATCCCAGACTTATAGACGAATGGCAGGATGCACCCGTTCTCTGGGACGCAGTGCGTCTGGATGTTGACCGCAGACAGGAAGAGGGGCTGTATATTCTGACAGGTTCCACTTCTGTTCGTGATGATCAGATCCTGCATACCGGAACAGGCCGTATTTCGAGATTAAAGATGCATACGATGAGCTTGTATGAATCCGGGGAGTCCAATGGTGTCATATCATTGGAAGAATTGTTCCGGGATCCCACGATGGATATTGATGGGATTGTGTCGGAATTGTCAATAGAGGAGCTTATTTTTGCTGCGTGCAGGGGCGGATGGCCGGGTGCTATTCACCTGAAAAGTGATAAAGCCAGACTTATGACTGCGGTGTCATATTTGGAAAATATATGCGAATCTGATATTTCTACGGTGGACGGAACGAAAAGAAATCCGGCCTGGGCAAAGCTTGTTCTTAAATCTTATGCCAGAAACATTTCTACTTTGACCAAGAAAAGCAATATATGGAAGGATATTGCAACAAATGAAGAAAGCTTTTCCATTGCAACTCTGGACTCATATGTAAATGCACTGCAGAGGCTGTTTGTACTGGAAGATGTTGAGGCGTGGTGTCCGTCTATTCGTTCGGCAACGGTTATCAGATCCGGGAAGAAGCACGAATTTACAGATCCATCGATCGCAGTGGCAGCTATGGGATTGTCTCCTGAATATTTAGAGCAGGATCTGAAAACATTCGGCTTTTTATTTGAATGTCTGTGTATTCGGGACTTAAAAATTTATTCGCAGTCATCAGGTGGTATGCTGTCTTACTACCATGATCGCTATGGGCTGGAAGCGGATGCGGTTCTTCACCTGCGAGATGGAAAGTACGCGTTGATAGAATTTAAGCTTGGAAGCAGGGAAATAGAGGAAGGCGCAAAACATTTGCTGGAGATTAAACGTCTTGTTGGAGAACATAATAAGAGAGAAAAGCAGTGTCCCTTAAGAGAGCCGGATCTGCTTATGGTTATCACCGGAGGAGAGATGGCATATACAAGAGAGGATGGGGTTAAGATAATTCCGATTGGATGCTTAAAAAATTAGTCTTGTCACAATGTCCGGATTTTTCAGTCAGCAAAAACATTTGTAGTGTGGTTTTCAGTTGCGATTTAACAGAGCGCATGATATCATATTTTGAATCAGATAAAAACTGAAGCCGCTGCGTTCTAGACTGCCGGCGGCTTCCTGAATACGGAGGAAAGAGTATATGGAACGAGTAAAGACACCCTGCAATAAGAACGCGACCCCTGAGGCCGTAAAATTAATGGAATATCTGGATGAAGTGGCCGGAAAAGCGGTCCTTCTCGGGCAGCACACACAGACAAGAGCGCCGAAGGAGCTTGCTTATATAAAGGAAGTGACGGGCAAACAGCCTGCCATCTGCGGCTTCGAGATGCTGGCGTATTCCGGTAATATTCAGTGGGATACGTGTGATGAGGACTGCTTAAAAGAACTGTATGAGAATCTGGGAACGATCGAGAATGCTCTGGACTGGGGCAGACGCGGCGGCATCGTTACGATCACCTGGCACTGGTATTCGCCAGTCGGCGGCAGGGACAAAAGCTTTTACGCGGAAAAGACAGATTTTGACGGGGAGAAGGCCCTGATGCCCGGCACAGAAGAGCATCGCGCGATGCTTCGCGATCTGGATCTGATGGCGGTACATCTGAAACGGTTTATGGATGAGAACATTCCGGTGCTCTGGAGACCGTTTCATGAGTCGGAGGGCACCTGGTTCTGGTGGGGAATGCAGGGACCGGATCTGGCAAAACGGCTTTACCAGTTTATGTATCGCTATTTTACGGAGAAAAAGGGCCTGAACAATCTGGTATGGGTCTGGAATTCACCGCTTCCGGAAGGGTATCCGGGTGATGACATGGTGGATATTATTTCGAGAGATATCTATTCTCCGGCGCATGTTCATGATGCGCAGAAGCAGGGATACGAGGAGCTGATCTCCATCACGCCGACCTGTAAGATCTGTGCTCTGGCGGAAGTCGGCACGCAGCCGGATGTGGACACTATTATTAAGGAAGAGATTCCGTGGTGCTGGTACATGACCTGGTCGAATGAGTTTGGTTCTTCGGAAGAATTTACGGATAAAAAACAGCTTTACGCCAATTATCACAGCCCGTATGCGATTTCTTATGAGGATCTGCCGTGGGTGAAGGCGTGAAAAGCCAGGTTGAAGATGTTGGGCAGCCATACAGGACGGTAAGATCTGGCGGAGCATCCGGAACGGAACAATAAAGAGACAGAATGGTAAAAAGATAGAACGATAAAAAGATAGAACGATAAAGATATAGAATCATAAAGCGATGGAACGAGGAAGAGGAATAAGTATATATGTGGGTTGCGGATCAGTGGAAGGACTACGAAGTAATTGATACATCAAAGGGGGAAAAGCTGGAGCGCTGGGGGGAGTATCTCCTCGTGCGCCCGGATCCGCAGGTGATTTGGGATACGCCGCGCCGTCACCGCGGCTGGAAGCGGCCGAACGGACACTATCACCGCAGCAGCAAAGGCGGCGGCGACTGGGAGTTTTTCAATCTGCCCGAGCAGTGGAGCATCGGCTACCGCGATCTGACGTTCCGGCTGAAGCCGTTCAGCTTCAAGCACACGGGCCTTTTTCCGGAGCAGGCAGTGAACTGGGACTGGTTCTCTGCGAAAATCCGGGCGGCAATCCGGAAAGATGCGGGGCAAAATGCAGCAGGTCAAAATGCAGCAGGACAAAACGGTGCGAAGCAGCCGGGCGGCCGCCCAATCAGGGTGCTGAATCTCTTTGCTTACACCGGCGGCGCGACGCTGGCCGCGGCTGCCGCCGGAGCGCAGGTAACGCATGTGGACGCTTCGAAGGGAATGGTCGGCTGGGCGAAAGAGAACGCAGCGGCGTCCGGCCTTTCTGATGCACCGATCCGCTGGCTGGTCGACGACTGCATGAAATTTGTGGAGCGCGAGATCCGGCGCGGCAATCATTACGACGGGATCATCATGGACCCGCCGTCCTATGGCCGCGGACCGAAGGGAGAGATCTGGAAGATCGAGGACTCCATTCATCCGTTTATCCATGAGTGCGCAAAGCTTCTCTCGGATGAGCCGCTGTTCTTCCTGGTAAATTCTTACACGACGGGGCTGGCGCCCGCGGTGCTGACTTACCTGCTCGCGACGGAGCTGAAAGAAAAAGGCGGACATGTGGAATCGCAGGAGATTGGGCTTCCTGTCACGGAGAGCGGCCTGATCCTGCCGTGCGGTGCGTCAGGAAGATGGGAAGCGTGATGCGCAGACACTCAGCTTGCCCTCCTGTCCTTAGTCAAAATTTACATTCTTCAGCCGCTGCCGCCGCTCCCTGTAGTCAGGCAGCTCCTGCTCAACGATGGCCCAGAACTGCGGAGAATGGTTCATCTCGCGCCGGTGCGCCAGCTCGTGGACGATGACATAGTCCAGAAGCTCCTTCGGCACCAGCATGAGCTTCCAGTTGAAGTTCAGGTTGCCGGCCGAGCTGCAGCTTCCCCAGCGCGTCTTCTGCTCACGGATGGTGATCCTTCCATAGGAAATACCCATACGATCCGCAAAATATGCGACTCGTTCGGGAATGTACATGGCGGCGGCTTTTTTGCCCCATTCGCGTTCCTGCGGCGTGACCACCCGTTTGTCTTTTTGCGCGTCTGCCAGCTTTTCTTTTGCATCGGCGATCCAGCCCTCGCGGGACCGCACAAAGGCGTCAATTTCTCTTTTGGAGCGGCGGAGCGGTGCACGCACGATGATCTCGCCGTCGCTTTTTACCTGAAGTATTGTAGTTTTCCGGTTTGAACGGATGAGTGTATAGTCCATATTTTTTGAATTCCTTTTTGTGAAAAATGATTCCCACACAAAGTTGATTATCTGCTCATATTCTTACTCACAGCACAGCTGCTCGCCCGACCTCGTGATTTCCTGCAGCAGGCAGCGCAGAACTCGTCGGCTCAAATTATAATGCATTTTCACTCAAACGGGAAGTCAGAAATTATTCCGAGCATGTCAGACACATCGCCGCAGGTATCCGCACGCAAAAATCAACGTGTCTGCGGTGGATGCCGGGACGATGTGCCTGCTTAGTGGGACATATAAACAATCAGATGAGATTGTACCGAAAAAAATACAATTTTAGCGCAAAAAAGATTTGTTTTCCGGAAGAAAAACCTTGCAATACCTGGAAAATTCCTTTATAATAGCGCTGTTGTGGCCTTGATAGCGTAGAAGCGTGAGGTTGCTGCGGTGTGCGCCGCAGGTTTTTCCGTGGAGCGAATGTCAGGTTATGAAAGCTGGCGACAAGTCACTGTACAAAATTTAATGGTTCCGATAAGGGTTATCGGGCACCGTGTGGGCGCATGACACACACGGGTGAGTGTACAGTCACCGCTTGTCGTACTAAATGTCGGGTATCTGCAGAGCAGATGCACGACGCGGGACACGCCTTGCGCGATAGCGCAATTCCCAATGGCGTGTCTGACGAAAAAGTGCGAATAAGGAGGCGACTTTTTTTATGGCAACTCAGGTAATGAGAATCACACTGAAAGCGTATGACCATCAGCTGGTGGATGCATCCGCGAAGAAAATCATCGACACTGTAAAAAAGAATGGAGCACAGGTGAGCGGACCGGTGCCGCTTCCGACGAAGAAAGAGGTAGTTACGATCCTTCGTGCGGTACACAAGTACAAAGACTCCAGAGAGCAGTTCGAGCAGAGAACACACAAGAGACTCATCGATATCATCGCACCGACCCAGAAGACGGTCGACGCACTGTCCAGACTGGAGATGCCGGCGGGCGTGTACATTGATATCAAGATGAAGCAGAAGTGATTCTGCACGCAGTATTGAGCAAATCCTATTCAGGTGGAAATAAACCGCTCCTATGACTAGGATGATTATGGTGTTCTGATTTCGCCAGAACATCGGCCACAGACCCGTTCGCGATGCGAACTATTCGCTGCTTCGCAGCTGCTGTCTGTGGCGATTATGGGCGTCCCGCCCATACCAAAATGAAGATACGTCCCTTAGCGGATAAATCCGCACGGTCCGCCCTTCATTTTGCTGATGTTCTGGACTTGGGAGACCATGATCCGCTGTAGAAAAACAGGAGGAAAGGCAATGAAGAAAGCGATTTTGGCAACAAAAGTCGGGATGACACAGATCTTCGACGACAACGGTTTACTGATCCCGGTAACTGTTCTTCAGGCCGGACCGTGCGTAGTGACGCAGGTCAAGACCGTGGAGAAGGATGGTTACAGCGCAGTTCAGGTCGGTTTTGTAGACAAGAGAGAGAAGCTTGTCAATAAGCCACAGAAGGGCGCGTTTGACAAGGCGGGCGTTTCTTATAAGAGATACGTAAGAGAGTTCCGTCTGGACGACGCGGAATCCTATGAAGTAAAGCAGGAGATCAAGGCGGATGTGTTCGCGGCAGGCGAGAAGGTTGACGCGACCGCAATTTCCAAGGGCAAAGGCTTCCAGGGCGCGATCAAGAGACATGGACAGCACAGAGGCCCGATGGCGCATGGTTCCAAATATCATCGTCACGCAGGTTCCAACGGTTCCGCATCGGATCCGAGCCGCGTGTTCAAGGGCAAGAAGATGGCAGGACGCATGGGCGCTGACCGTGTGACGGTTCAGAACCTTGAGATCGTCCGCGTGGACGCAGAGAACAACCTGATCCTGGTAAAGGGCGCTGTTCCGGGTCCGAAGAAGGCACTCGTTACACTGAAGAATACCGTGAAAAGCGGTAAGTAAGCCTTGAGACAGGAAAGGAGGAGAACACAGATGGCAAACGTATCTGTTTATAATATGGAAGGCAAAGAAGTCGGCCAGATGGAACTGAATGACGCCGTGTTCGGTGTGGAAGTAAACGAACACCTCGTACATCTGGCGGTCGTGAGCCTGCTGGCAGGCAAGCGGCAGGGAACGCAGAAAGCGAAGACCCGTTCTGAGGTTTCCGGCGGCGGCAAGAAGCCGTGGAGACAGAAGGGTACCGGACATGCGAGACAGGGTTCGATCCGTGCTCCGCAGTGGACGGGCGGCGGCGTTGTATTCGCTCCGGTTCCGAGAGATTATTCCTTCAAGATGAACAAGAAGGAAAAGAGACTGGCTCTGAAGTCTGCGCTGACCAGCAGAGTACAGGAGAACAGGCTGATCGTCCTTGACGAGCTGAAGCTTGCTGAGATCAAGACAAAGAACATGAAGGCTGTTCTGGACGCACTGAAGGTAGACAAGGCACTGGTCGTTCTGGATGAGAAGGATGAGAACGTAATGCTCTCCGCAAGAAACATCCCGGATGTAAAGACCGCGCTGACCAATACCATCAATGTCTATGACGTCCTGAAATACAATACGGTAGTTGTTACGAAGGCTGCTGTGGAAGCAATCGAGGAGGTGTACGCGTAATGGCAGATATCAAGTATTATGACGTGATCTTAAAGCCGGTGATCACCGAGAAGAGCATGGGCGCCATGGCTGAGAAGAAATACACTTTCCTGGTTCATCCGGACGTAACAAAGTCTCAGGTGAAGGAAGCTGTCGAGAAAATGTTTGACGGCGCAAAGGTGAAGAAAGTCAACACCATGAATCTGGAAGGCAAGACAAGACGCCGCGGCATGACCTACGGCAAGACAGCGAAGTCGAAGAAAGCGATCGTCTGGCTGACCGAGGACAGCAAGGACATCGAGATTTTCGAAGGACTGTAAAGAATGATCCCGGCACGGACGGAGGATTCCTGATGTGCACGGGTATGACACGCGAGGCAGTGTTGTAAGCAGGTTATGATCTGCCGGGACCGCGTGGAATGGGAATAGACTATCTGCTACAGTGCAGGATAATTATCTGGAAAAGGAGAAACATCATGGGAATCAAGACCTATAATCCATATACGCCTTCCAGAAGGCATATGACCGGTTCTGATTTTTCAGAGATCACGAAGAAGACTCCGGAGAAGTCTCTGACCGTATCGCTGAAGAAGAATTCAGGCCGGAACAATCAGGGTAAGATTACAGTAAGACACCAGGACGGCGGCAACAGAAGAAAATACAGACTGGTGGATTTCAAGAGAAACAAAGACGGAATCCCGGCAAAGGTACTCGGCATCGAATATGATCCGAACCGCACCGCGAACATCGCGCTGATCTGCTACGCAGACGGCCAGAAGTCCTACATCCTTGCTCCGCAGGGTATGCAGGTTGGCTGGACGGTCATGAACGGTCCGGAAGCAGAAGTTCGTGTCGGCAACTGCCTGCCGCTTTCCGCAATTCCGGTTGGTACTATGGTACACAACATTGAGCTTTATCCGGGCCACGGCGGACAGATGGTTCGCTCCGCAGGCAACGGCGCGCAGCTAATGGCAAAGGAAGGCAAGTACGCGACATTGCGTCTTCCGTCCGGCGAGATGAGAATGGTTCCGGCTGACTGCCGTGCTACCGTTGGCGTCATCGGCAATGGCGAGCACAACCTGATCAATATCGGCAAAGCAGGAAGAAAACGCCACATGGGCATCCGTCCGACGGTCCGCGGTTCTGTTATGAACCCGAACGACCATCCGCATGGCGGTGGTGAAGGCAGGGCTCCGGTAGGACGTCCGGGTCCGAGCACACCGTGGGGCAAGCCTGCACTTGGTCTGAAGACCAGAAAGCAGAAGAAGGCTTCCAACAAGCTGATCGTAAGAAGAAGAGACGGCAAGGCTTTAAGCTGATAGAGAATATAAGGAGGGTAACAATGGCTCGTTCACTGAAAAAAGGACCGTTTGCTGATGAAAGTCTGCTGAAGAAAATAGATGCGCTGAACGCTTCGGGGAGCAAGCAGGTCATCAAGACCTGGTCCCGCCGTTCGACGATTTTCCCGCAGATGGTTGGACATACCATCGCAGTGCATGACGGAAGAAAGCATGTTCCGGTATATATCACAGAGGATATGGTAGGCCACAAGCTTGGTGAGTTCGTTGTGACGCGGACCTACAGAGGCCACGGCAAGGACGAAAAGAAGTCCCGTGCACGCTAAGCGTTAAGACCGGAGTAGAGGAAAGGAGACGAATCCAATGGCAAAAGGACATAGATCCCAGATTAAGAGAGAGAGAAATGCCCAGAAGGATACGAGACCGTCAGCGAAGGTTTCCTACGCTCGTGTTTCTGTCCGTAAGGCATGTTACGTTTTGGATGCCATCAGAGGAAAAGATGTGCAGAGTGCGCTTGCAATTCTGACATACAATCCGAGATACGCATCAGAGGTGATTTTGAAGCTGCTGAAGTCCGCGATCGCGAATGCTGAGAACAACAACGGCTTAAAGGCGGAGAACCTCTATATTGAGGAGTGCTACGCGAATAAGGGTCCGACAATGAAGAGAATCAGACCGAGAGCACAGGGCAGAGCATACCGCATTGAGAAGCGTATGAGCCACATCACCATCGTGCTGAATGAGAAGTAAGGAGGACTGGCATGGGACAGAAAGTTAATCCGCATGGTCTTAGAGTTGGTATTATCAAAGACTGGGATTCCAAATGGTATGCAGAAGCAGATTTCGCAGATTGCCTCGTTGAGGATCACGAGATCCGCAAATATCTGAAAAAGAGATTGTACAGCGCGGGCGTATCCACGATCGAGATCGAGCGTGCGTCCGACAGAGTAAAGGTTGTCATCCATACAGCGAAGCCGGGTATTGTGATCGGTAAGGGCGGCGCTGAGATTGAAAAGCTCAGAGCAGATCTTCAGAAGAAGATTTCCAAAAAGCTGATCGTGGATGTAAAAGAGATCAAGAGACCGGATAAGGATGCGCAGCTGGTAGCGGAGAACATCGCCGCACAGCTGGAGAATCGTGTATCCTTCCGCCGTGCGATGAAGTCCGCAATGAGCAGGACGATGAAGTCCGGCGCGCTGGGCATCAAGACCGCAGCATCCGGACGTCTGGGCGGCGCGGACATGGCGCGTTCCGAGTTCTACAGCGAGGGCACGATCCCGCTTCAGACCCTGAGAGCAGACATCGACTATGGATTCGCCGAGGCAAACACCACATACGGCAAGGTTGGCGTAAAGGTATGGATCTACAAGGGCGAAATACTTCCATCTAAAAAAGAAGGGAGCGATAAATAATGTTAATGCCGAAAAGAACAAAACACCGTAAGCAGTTCCGTGGGTCCATGAAGGGCAAAGCCTTAAGAGGCAACACGATTTCGAACGGTGAGTATGGCCTTGTGGCGCTCGAGCCGTGCTGGATCAAATCCAATCAGATCGAGGCGGCCCGTGTCGCGATGACACGTTATATCAAGCGTGGCGGTAAAGTATGGATCAAGATTTTCCCGGATAAGCCCGTGACCGCAAAGCCGGCTGAGACCCGAATGGGTTCCGGTAAAGGTACCACAGAATACTGGGTAGCAGTAGTAAAGCCGGGCCGCATTATGTTTGAGCTGGCCGGAGTTCCTGATGATGTTGCCCGTGAGGCGCTGCGTCTCGCTATGCACAAATTACCCTGCAAGTGTAAAATCGTTTCTCGTGCAGACTTAGAAGGCGGTGATAACAGTGAAGAGTAAGAAGTATGTAGAAGGTTTACAGAACAAGACCGCGGCAGAGTTACAGGAAGAGCTGGTGGCTGCCAAGAAGGAACTTTTCAATCTGAGATTCCAGAACGCGACGAATCAGCTGGATAACACAGGCAGAATCAAGGAAGTTCGCAAGAACATCGCAAGAATCCAGACTGTTATCACAGAGAAAGCGAATGCGTAATCTCTGGTGATTTCGTAAGGAATAGCCACCGCCTGTAAGCAGTATGGCGACAGGAGCGGCGGCCTTAAGTCAGAAATCCTTCGCGGGATTTTATGACAGTACAAGAAAGGAGCACTTCCGTGGAAAGAAATCTTAGAAAAACCCGTACGGGTAAGGTTGTCAGCGACCGCATGGATAAGACGATCGTGGTAGCTGTAGAGGATCACGTAAAGCATCCGCTCTACAACAAGATCGTGAAGAAGACATATAAGCTGAAAGCACACGATGAGAACAACGAGTGCAATATCGGCGATACAGTAAAAGTGATGGAGACAAGACCGCTGTCCAGGGACAAGAGATGGAGACTTGTCGAGATTGTTGAGAAGGTTAAATAACGGAGGAGGTATATCGGCATGATTCAGCAGGAAACCAGACTCAGAGTAGCGGATAACACCGGTGCAAAAGAGATCCTTTGCATCCGTGTTGTGGGCGGTTCCACCAGAAGATATGCGTCAGTCGGCGATACGATCATTGCTACGGTCAAAGATGCAACGCCAGGCGGTGTTGTCAAAAAGGGTGATGTCGTGAAGGCTGTTGTAGTCCGTACGGTAAAGAGCATCCGCCGTAAAGACGGATCTTATATCAGATTCGACGAGAACGCGGCCGTCATCATCAAGGATGACCTGACTCCGCGCGGAACGCGTATTTTTGGGCCGGTAGCGCGCGAGCTTCGTGATAAGAAATTCATGAAGATCGTTTCTCTGGCGCCGGAAGTATTATAAGGAGGACCGGAACATGAATAAGATTAAGACGGGCGACCAGGTAAAGGTGATCGCCGGTAAGGATAAGGGCAAAGACGGCAAGGTCCTGGCAGTGAAGGACGGCAAAGTCCTGATCGAAGGCGTAAATATGGTGACAAAGCACACCAAACCGTCCGCTGCGAACGCGAATGGCGGCATTGTGCAGAAGGAAGCTTTCCTTGACGCGTCGAATGTGATGTATCTCCATAAGGGTCAGACGACCAGAATCGGTTTTAAGATGGATGGAGACAAGAAGGTCCGCGTGGCAAAATCCACCGGAGAAGTAATTGACTAATCAGGAGAGGAGGGTGCACAATTGAGCAGACTGAAAGAAACTTATCAGAATGAGATCGTAGATGCTATGATCAAAAAATTTGGATATAAGAATATCATGGAAGTTCCGAAGCTCGTGAAGGTCGTTGTCAACATGGGTGTTGGCGAGGCAAAAGAGAATGCAAAGGTACTCGACTCAGCAGTTGCGGATATGGAGCTCATCACAGGCCAGAAGGCAGTGAAGACAAAAGCAAAGAATTCTGTCGCGAACTTCAAGATCAGAGAGGGCATGGCTATCGGATGCAAGACGACTCTTCGTGGTGAGAAGATGTATGATTTTGTAGATCGCCTGATCAATCTTGCACTGCCGCGTGTACGTGACTTTAAGGGTGTGAACCCGAACGCGTTTGACGGCAGAGGCAACTATGCGCTTGGCATTAAGGAACAGCTGATCTTCCCGGAGGTCGAATACGACAAGATCGATAAAGTGCGCGGCATGGACGTGATCTTTGTTACGACCGCGAAGACAGATGAGGAAGCGAGAGAATTGCTGAGACTGTTTAATATGCCGTTTATGAAGTAGGAGGAATGTTCCATGGCAAAGACTTCAATGAAAATCAAACAGCAGCGCACACCGAAGTTCTCGACGAGAGCGTACACACGCTGCAGAATCTGCGGTCGTCCGCACTCTGTACTGAGAAAGTACGGCATCTGCCGCATCTGCTTCCGTGAACTGGCATACAAGGGCCAGATTCCGGGTGTGAAAAAGGCGAGCTGGTAAAATTAAACGAAAGAGAGCCATCGCTTCACGATGGCCTGCGTCGAAAAACTCTGACGAGTTTTACGACATGGCATGTAAAGTCTGGAAAAATATAGGAGGAAACTTACATGACGATATCAGATCCGATTGCGGATATGCTCACAAGAATCCGCAACGCAAATATTTCCAAGCATGACACAGTTGATGTTCCGGCATCCAAGATGAAGATCGCGATCGCCGACATTCTGGTCGATGAGGGATATATCAGAAAGTATGACCTGAGAGATGACGGTGCGTTCAAGACCATTCATATCACATTGAAATATGGCGCAGACAAGAATGAGAAGGTTATCACAGGCCTTAAGAGAATTTCCAAGCCGGGTCTTCGTGTGTATGCCGGCAAGGATGAGCTGCCGAGAGTTCTTGGCGGACTGGGAATCGCGATCCTGTCCACGAATCAGGGCGTGATCACGGACAAACAGGCGAGAAAGCTGCAGGTAGGCGGCGAAGTTCTGGCATTTGTATGGTAAAAATAAAAGATTTACTGAAAACAGAAGAGACGCTGAAGTCTCTTCCGAGAATCTAAGTAAGGAGGAAATACAGGCATGTCACGTATAGGAAGAATGCCCGTGGCAATCCCGGCAGGTGTTACTGTCACGATTGCAGAAGGAAATGAGGTCACAGTGAAGGGACCGAAGGGAGAACTGAACCGTGTGCTCCCGAAGGAGATGGACATTAAGCTTGAGGACGGCCATGTGGTCGTTTCCAGACCGAATGATCTGAAGAAAATGAAATCTCTCCACGGACTTACCAGAACATTGATTCATAATATGGTGATCGGTGTCAGCGAGGGATATACCAAGACACTCGAGATCAACGGTGTAGGTTATCGTGCTCAGAAGGCCGGCAAGAAGCTCACACTGACCCTTGGCTATTCTCATCCGGTAGAGATGGAAGATCCGGATGGAATCGAGACAAAGGTTGACGGCAACAAGATCATTGTATCCGGTATCAGTAAAGAAAAGGTTGGTCAGTACGCTGCGGAAATCCGTGAAAAGAGAAAACCGGAGCCGTACAAGGGCAAGGGTATCAAGTACGCGGATGAAGTGATTCGCCGCAAGGTTGGTAAGACCGGTAAGAAATAAGTGAGGAGAGTGCGAAGATGATTAATAAGAAATCAAGAACTGAAGTTCGTTTGAATAAACATAAGAGAATTCGCAACCGCTTCAGCGGCACAGCTGAAAGACCGCGTCTTGCTGTATTCCGCAGCAATAATCATATGTATGCGCAGATCATTGATGATACGGTCGGACATACGCTTGTCTCCGCAAGTACCCTGCAGAAGGAAGTCAAGTCTGAACTTGAGAAGACCAATGATGTAGCGGCAGCGGCTTACCTTGGCAAAGTGATTGCCGAGAGAGCTCTGGATAAGGGCATTAAGACGGTTGTTTTTGACAGAGGCGGTTTTATCTATCAGGGCAAGATCAAGGCACTGGCAGATGCGGCAAGAGAAGCCGGACTGGAATTCTAAGAGGAGGGAAAACACATGAAACGTGAGATCATTGACCCGAATCAGTTTGAACTGACTGATAAGGTAGTGGCAATTAAGCGTGTATCCAAGACAGTAAAGGGTGGACGCACCATGCGTTTTACCGCTCTTGTAGTAGTCGGAGACGGCAATGGCCACATCGGCGCCGGACTTGGCAAGGCAGTAGAAATCCCGGAAGCAATCCGCAAGGGTAAGGAAGACGCGACAAAGAAACTGATGACGATCCCGATGAACGAGCAGTCCAGCGTACCGTATGACGCGATCGGTAAATTCGGCGGAGCAAGCGTTCTGCTGAAGAGGGCTCCGGAAGGTACCGGTATCATCGCAGGCGGCCCTGTCCGCAGCGTGCTGGAGATCGCTGGCATCAAGAATATCCGTACAAAGTCACTCGGCTCGAACAACAAGCAGAACGTGGTTCTGGCTACACTGGAAGCACTGAAGCAGATGAAATCCCCGGAAGAAGTAGCAAGACTCCGCGGCAAATCTGTAGAAGAGATTCTGGGTTAAAACAGGAGGTCGTGTTATGGCAGACAAGGTAAAGGTTACATTAGTAAAATCACCGATCGGCGCGATTCCGAAGCATCGCGCCACGGTTAAGGCTCTTGGCCTTACGAAGATGCACAAGACGGTAGAGCTTCCGAACAACGACGCCACGAAGGGCATGGTAAAACAGGTTGCTCATCTGGTAAAAGTCGAAGAGGCGTGATTCCAGGATATAGGATAGGAGGTTCATCATGGATTTATCAAATTTGAGCCCGGCTGCGGGCAGTGTCCACAGCAATAATTTCCGCCGTGGCCGCGGACATGGATCCGGAAACGGTAAGACGGCAGGTAAGGGACACAAAGGTCAGAAGGCTCGTTCCGGAGCACCGAGAATCGGTTTTGAGGGCGGCCAGATGCCGCTGTACAGACGTCTCCCGAAGAGAGGCTTCAAGAACAGAAATACTCTGGATATCGTTGTCATCAATGTCAGCGATCTTGAGCGTTTTGAAAATGACACGGTTGTTACAGTTGATACACTGCTTGAGAACAAAGTGATCAAGAATCCTAAGGATGGTGTAAAGGTACTCGGAAACGGTACGCTCACAAAGAAGCTGACCGTGCAGGTCAATGCCTTCAGCGAGGGTGCGAAATCTAAGATCGAGGAGCTCGGTGGAAAAGCAGAGGTGATCTAATATGTTAGAGACTCTCAGAAACATGTTCCGGATCAAGGATATCCGGAAAAAGCTGTTCTACACTTTTCTCATGATTTGCGTGATCCGTTTTGGATCTCAGCTGCCTGTACCTGGTGTAGACAGGGAGTATTTTGCGTCGTGGTTTTCATCCTACTCCAATGATGCGTTCAACTTCTTCTCAGCATTTACGGGTGGTTCCTTTGAGAATATGTCCATATTCGCTCTGAGCATCACACCGTACATTACTTCGTCCATTATCATCCAGCTGCTCACCATCGCCATTCCGGCGCTGGAAGAAATGCACAGAGACGGTGAGGACGGGAGAAAGAAAATTACGCAGATCACGCGTTATACCACAGTTGGACTTGCACTGATCGAGAGTATTGCGATGACGATCGGCTTTGGACGCAGCGGACTCCTCGAAGAGTTCAATGCGCTGAACGCGATCACGGTGATCGTAGCGCTGGTGGCCGGCAGTACGCTGCTGATGTGGATCGGCGAGCGTATCACTGAGAACGGAGTCGGAAACGGTATCTCCATCGTCCTGATGGTCAATATTCTTTCCAGCATTCCGTCTGATTTCGTGAGCCTGTATGAGCTCTTTGTCAAGGGAAAGACGATTGCAAGAGGCGCGCTGGCTGCTGTTATCATTCTTGCAGTAGTTCTCGTTACGATCGTTATGGTTATCTTCCTGAATGATGGTGAGAGAAGAATCCCGGTGCAGTATGCGAAAAAGATGCAGGGCAGAAAGCTGGTGGGCGGACAGTCCACACATATTCCGCTGAAGGTTAATACCGCTGGTGTTATCCCGGTCATCTTTGCGTCTTCGCTGATGTCGATTCCGTCGATGGTGGTCAGCTTTGCCGGAATCAGCACGTCTGGTATCGGAGCTACGATCATCAGCATGCTGAGCCAGAATAACTGGTTTAATTTCAGCCATCCTGAATATTCCATCGGCCTGATCCTTTATATTGTTCTGATCGTGTTCTTTGCGTATTTCTACACATCGATCACATTCAACCCGATCGAGGTTTCGGACAATATCAAGAAACAGGGCGGCTTTATCCCCGGCATTCGTCCGGGCAAGCCGACGACGGAGTATCTGGACAAGGTGCTTGGAAATCTGGTATTCATCGGCGCAATTGGTTTGATCATCGTTGTGCTGGTGCCGATCTTCTTTAACGGCGTCTTCGGCGCATCGGTTTCCTTTGGCGGTACTTCAATCATCATTATCGTCGGCGTCATTCTGGAGACCATGAAGCAGATCGAATCCCAGATGGTGGTTCGTAATTACAAAGGCTTCCTGATGGAGTAATCAGGAAAGAAGTCATATTTACAAAAGAGGAAAGTGTACTCTCATTTCAAAGAAGCCGGGAGACGGCTGAACGCGCAAATGCGGTTGAATGAGAGTACACTATATGCGGTTATAGGGTAACTAAGAAAGAGATAACTGAGAAGGGACTGAACAGTTACGAAAAGAGGAGTCAGGATGAAGATTGTCATGTTGGGAGCGCCGGGTGCCGGGAAAGGTACACAGGCGAAAATGATAGCTGCGAAATATCAGGTTCCGCACATTTCTTCAGGAGATATTTTCCGGACAAACATCAAAAACGGAACGGAGCTTGGGAAAAAAGCGAAAGAATATATGGATCAGGGACTTCTGGTGCCGGATGAGCTGACAGTGGATCTGGTGATCGACCGGGTTTCCTGGGAAGACTGTAAAAACGGTTATATTCTCGATGGATTTCCGCGCACGATTCCTCAGGCGGAGGCTCTGGATGCGGCACTCAATAAGGACGGTACCGCGGATAGCGGTCTGGACTTTGCAATCAATGTAGATGTACCGGATGAAAATATTGTCAGAAGAATGTCCGGAAGAAGAGCCTGCTTAAAATGCGGCGCTACGTACCATATTATCTACAATCCGTCAAAGAAAGGCGACATCTGTGAGGCCTGTGGGGATACGCTGGTTCTTCGCGACGATGACAAGCCTGAAACGGTGCAGAAACGGCTTGCTGTTTATCATGAACAGACACAGCCTCTGATTGACTACTATGATGGCCAGAACATCCTGAAGACAGTGGATGGAACGCAGGACATGAATGATGTATTTGCGGCGATCATCCGGATCCTGGAGGCGTGACATGGCCGTAACAATTAAGACTGCGCATGAGATCGAACTCATGCGGGAAGCCGGAAGACTTCTGGAACTGGTACATGAGGAACTGGCAGCAGCAATCCGTCCGGGAATATCGACGTGGGAGCTGAATAAGATCGGTGAACAGGCCATCCGACGCTACGGCTGTACGGCTAATTTTCTGAATTATAATGGATTTCCCGCTTCATTCTGTATATCCGTCAATGAAGAAGTCGTGCATGGAATCCCGCATAAGGGGAAAATTCTCCATGAAGGAGACATTGTCAGCGTTGATGCCGGGCTGATTTATAAAGGAATGCATTCGGATGCGGCGCGGACCTATGGAGTGGGGCAGATTTCACCGGAAGCGCAGAAACTGATGGACGTGACAAAAGAAAGCTTCTTCCGCGGCATAGCTTTTGCGAAGGAAGGACATCGCCTTCACGAGATTTCGGCAGCAATCGGCGATTACGCGGAGTCCTTTGGATACGGGGTTGTACGGGATCTGGTAGGACATGGCATTGGCCACGCCCTTCACGAAGATCCGCAGATTCCGAATTTCCGGCAGAGAACGAGAGGCATCCGTCTGGTAAGAGGTATGACGCTCGCGATTGAACCGATGATCACAGCGGGAAGGCCGGATGTGGAATGGCTGGATGACGACTGGACCGTCGTGACAGAGGATCAGAGCCTGGCGGCGCATTACGAAAATACGATCCTGATCACCGATGGCGAGCCGGAGATCCTGTCACTGACATTATAGAACCGGTTCACTGCATTTTCAGTTCTTTATTGCAGGTCACTTGCATTGTGAGCAATCATACGGTTTACAATGCCGGAGACGGATAATGACAGGAAAAGGAAATCAGAAATGGAAGGACAGAAACGGCATGAAGGTTTGGACAATCGATAAGCTTGCGGTTTCAAAAGCAGGACATGACAAGGGAAGCCTGAATGTTGTGCTGGAAGAGACGCCGGAGTATGTTCTGCTGGCGGATGGCAGACTCCGCACTCTGGAGCATCCCAAAAAGAAAAATCCGAAGCATGTGCAGATGATCACGCATCTGCCGGAGAAACTCCTTCCGCAGATGCGTGGAATTACGCTGGATGCACATGTGCGGAAGATTTTGAAAAACTACAGAATGATGCAGGATCATCCAATGAATCAGGAACTGAGATAACTGTTAAGATACAGGATACAGAACAGTTAGGCGCTGAGGCTATATAAAGTAATAAGGAGAGTATTATGTCGAAAGCAGACGTCATTGAGGTAGAGGGAAAAGTGATTGAAAAGCTTCCGAACGCAATGTTTCGGGTAGAGCTGGAGAACAAGCATGTTGTGCTTGCGCATATCAGCGGAAAGCTTCGAATGAATTTCATCCGTATCCTTCCGGGTGATAAGGTGACGATTGAATTGTCCCCCTACGACCTGACAAAAGGCAGAATCATCTGGAGAGATAAATAAAAAATACTTGCATTTCCATGATCTGCGTGATATACTGGAAAAGCTTTTGCGGAGACACTATCTCTGTGTCCTTTTTTGCGCACAAAGCGACGAAGCAGCAAATGGCATATGCCCCGCATTGAATTGATGCGAGACAGGAAAAGGAGGATGGACCATGAAGGTTCGATCATCAGTGAAGCCCATCTGTGAAAAGTGCAAGGTGATCAAGAGAAAAGGCAGGATCATGATCATCTGCGAGAATCCGAAGCACAAACAGAGGCAGGGCTGACACAGGCAGCAGGCGGAACAGACTGCGGTATTACCGTGGTCAGAGAAACAATATAACGATGAAATAAATGAGCGGCTGCATCTTGTATGATGGCAGTGCAGGCTCTTACTTAATATAGATGATAGTTCATTTAGATTATAAGGATTTATTTCGTTGCGATATTGCTTTTAATACCGGCCCAGGAACAGGCAATGTACGAATCTCCCAATGATACCGCCGGGAGATAAGGCGCTCATTTCAATGTCGCGGAAGCGGCGGGGAGCGTACAGAGATTATCCGGGAAATATGCCGATCAGAAAAGAGCTGATCGATAAAAGAACGATAGTCTTTGGAAGCACAGGATTGCCGCGCAAGATGGATTGCAGAAACAATTGCATCATGGCTTAATGAGCCGGAAAGGCCGTCGTCAGGCGGCTGGGCGCAGGGTGCGCCCCAGTTAGAAACAACATCTATTTTAGTGGAGGAAAATCACATGGCACGTATTTCTGGTGTAGACTTACCAAGAGAAAAACGCGTGGAAATCGGTTTGACCTACGTTTACGGCATCGGCCGTACCAGTTCAAACAAGATTCTTGCCGCAGCGAATGTAAATCCTGACACGCGCGTCAGAGATCTGACTGATGAAGAAGTCCGCAGAATTCAGGACATCATCAGTGAGGAGTATGTGGTAGAGGGTGCGCTTAAGAATGAGACCGCTCTCAACATCAAGAGACTTCAGGAGATTGGATGCTACAGAGGTATCCGTCACAGAAGAGGCCTTCCGGTGCGCGGACAGAATACCAAGAACAACGCGAGAACCCGTAAGGGACCGAAGAGAACTGTAGCGAACAAGAAGAAGTAATGGTTCTGTGCAGCAGCAGCGGCACAGGCAGGAAGATTGATACCAGAGGAATAATTTCAGAAGAAAGCAGGTTAAGTCAGATATGGCAGCTAAAAAAGTTACAAAAAAAGCGACAAAAAGACGTGTTAAGAAGAACGTCGAGCGCGGACAGGCACATATCAAATCATCCTTCAACAATACGATCGTTACTCTGACGGACGCACAGGGGAATGCTTTGTCATGGGCAAGCGCAGGCGGACTTGGTTTCAGAGGTTCAAGAAAATCCACTCCGTACGCAGCGCAGATGGCTGCGGAGACTGCAACAAAGGCAGCTCTGATTCATGGTCTGAAGACCGTAGATGTATTTGTAAAGGGACCGGGTTCAGGAAGAGAAGCGGCGATCCGCGCGCTTTCCGCTAACGGTCTTGAGGTTACCAGTATTCGCGACGTGACACCGGTTCCGCATAATGGATGCCGTCCGCCGAAACGCAGAAGAGTCTAATCAGGGAGGTCTATAGAAATGGCAGTTAACAGAGTTCCTGTTCTTAAAAGATGCAGATCGCTTGGCCTTGAGCCGACCGTTCTGGGATATGATAAAAAGTCCAGAAGAGAGCTGAAGAGATCTAACCGCAAGGTAAGTGAGTATGGTCTGCAGCTTCGTGAAAAACAGAAAGCAAAATTTATTTACGGTGTACTTGAAAAGCCGTTCCGCAATTATTATAAGAAGGCGGACAGAATGCAGGGTCAGACCGGTACGAACCTGATGATCATGCTGGAGACCCGTCTGGACAATGTTCTCTTCCGTCTGGGATTTGCGAGAACAAGAAAAGAAGCACGTCAGATTGTCGATCATAAGCATGTACTTGTGAACGGCAAGCAGGTGAATATTCCGTCCTACCTTGTAAAGGCCGGGGATACGATCGAGATCAAGGAAAAGTGCAAGGGTTCCGTAAGATACAAGGAAATTCTTGAGTCTACCGGCGGCCGTCTGGTTCCGGAGTGGCTGGAAGCGGATCCGGAGGCACTGAAGGGAACCGTCAAAGAGCTTCCTACCAGAGAAGTGATTGATGTTCCGGTAAATGAGGTGCTTATCGTCGAGCTCTATTCTAAGTAATGAGTGGCGTGATCCACTGTTAAGGAGAGTCTCTCCATTTGGTGGATCGCCTCAATACCCTCAGTCAACGAACCCAGAAAAGGAGGGGCTATATAGTGCTTGATTTTAACAAACCGAAAATTGAAATCGCGGAAATGTCGGAAGATAAGAGATTTGGACGATTTGTAGTGGAACCGCTCGAGCGCGGCTATGGGACGACACTTGGCAATTCATTAAGAAGAATCATGCTTTCTTCACTGCCGGGTGCAGCCGTGAGTCAGGTCAAGATTGAAGGCGTGCTCCACGAATTCAGCTCCATTCCCGGTGTAAAGGAAGATGTTACTGAGATTATTATGAATATCAAATCACTGGCGATCAAGAATACCAGTGAGACAGATGAGCCTAAGATCGCTTACCTCGAGTTCGAAGGGGAAGGCGTTGTGACCGGCGCGGATATTCAGGTGGATCAGGACATTGAGATCATGAATCCGGATCAGGTTATCGCGACTTTAAACGGCGGTTCAGATTCCAGAATTTATATGGAGCTGACCATTACAAAGGGACGCGGTTATGTCAGCGCGGAAAAAGGCAAGAGCGATGATATGCCGATCGGCGTGATTGCAGTAGATGCAATATACACCCCGGTAGAGCGGGTAAACATTATGATTGAGGATACCCGTGTAGGTCAGGTGACTGACTATGACAAGCTGACTCTGGATGTATACACGAATGCAACGCTGGAGCCGGATGAGGCAGTCAGCCTTGCTGCAAAGGTGCTGAGCGCACATCTGGGTCTGTTTATCGATCTCTCTGAGAACGCGAAGTCCGTAGAGATCATGAACGAAAAGGAAGACAATGAGAAAGAGAAGGTTCTTGAGATGAACATTGATGAGCTGGAGCTTTCCGTTCGTTCTTTCAATTGCCTGAAGCGTGCCGGCATCAATACAGTCGAAGAACTGTGCAGCAAGACATCTGAAGATATGATGAAGGTTCGTAATCTCGGACGCAAGTCACTTGAAGAAGTACTGAGTAAGCTGAAAGAGCTTGGACTGTCGCTGAATCCAAGTGACGAATGAGATTTGTTACTATTCACAGCTGCGCTGTGAAAAGTAACTGAGATTTCACTGAAGAAGAATAGTAACAGTTGACAATTGCAGCACATACCGTCAGTAAGCCCGAAGAGCGTGGCGGTATGGATGAGAATAAAGGAGTATTACAATGTCAGGATATAGAAAACTCAGCAGAACCTCTGATCAGAGAAAGGCATTGCTCCGCAGTCAGGTGACCTCTCTGATCTACAGAGGCAGGATTGTGACTACAGAGGCGAAGGCAAAAGAAGTCCGTAAAATGGCGGAACATCTGATTGCTCTTGCTGTAAGGGAACGTGACAATTACGATACTGTAACCGTGACTGCAAAAGTAGCGCGCAAGGACAAAGACGGAAAGCGCGTGAAGGAAGTAAAGGATGGCAAGAAGGTTACCGTATACGATGAGGTAGAGAAGCAGATCAAAAAGGATCAGCCGAGCCGTCTGCACGCACGCCGTCAGATGCTTAAAGTGCTTTATCCGGTAAAGGAAGTTCCGAAGGAGACAGCAGGCCGGAAGAAGAACACGAAGGATGTTGATCTGGTTGCAAAGCTTTTTGACGAGATCGCACCGAAGTATGCAGACCGCAACGGCGGTTATACCCGAATCGTAAAGATCGGTCAGCGCAGAGGCGACGGTGCTCCGACTGTAGTCCTTGAACTGGTATAAATACTTATATTGTAAAAAGAATCCGCCTGTTGAGGAAGCAGGCGGATTTTTCTGTTTGACAATTAAAAAAACTGTGCTATCGTTTTTATCAGATTAACGTGAACGTTTCTGTCTGATCAGACAATTAATTTTCCCGTGAATTCATGAAAAGCATTCAGAATTGTATAAGAGGTGTTTATGAAAGAAAAATATGAATCGCTGTCTTTGGCGGTTTTGAAGGACCTTGCTAAGGCCAGAGGCCTGAAAGGTACCTCTGCCCTGCGCAAAGCACAGCTGATTGAAGTTATGCTGCGGCAGGACGAGAAGGATAAGGCTGCCCAGGAACAGGAAGAAGCGCAGAAAAAACAGGAAGAGGCTGCCCGGGAACAGGAAGAAGCGCAGAGAAAACAGGAAGAACCTGTCCGCGAGCAGGAAACAAATGTGGAATGGCGGGAGGAAAGACGACCCCGAACAGTACGATCGTTCGGCAGATCGGAAGACAACGCAAGGCCTGCCCAGCGTCGAAGACGCTTGCCCGAGGGCGGGACAAGGCCATCCTATGATCGAGGCAACTGGGAACGTCCGCAGACGGAGCACCGTTCCGCAGATACAGCGCGTCCGCAGACGGAGCACCGTTCCGCAGATACAGCGCGTCCGCAGACGGAGTACCGTTCCGCAGATACAGCGCGTCCGCAGACGGAGATCCAGGCCGCGGATACAGTACACCAGCAGACAGAACCCCGTCCTGCAGATACGGCACGTCAGATGATGGATACGCATCTCCCGGAGGCGGATCGCCCGCCCGCGGAGCTTTCACAGCTTGACAGCGGTCAGACGGCGAGCGGAATCCTGGAGGTCATGCCGGACGGTTACGGGTTTATTCGAAGTGATAATTATCTTCCGGGTGAGAACGATGTCTATGTTTCACCGTCACAGATACGCCGATTTAACTTAAAAACCGGAGACATTATTTTCGGCAATACCAGAATCAAATCCCAGCAGGAAAAATTCAGCGCGCTGCTGTATTTAAAGAAAATCAACGGCCTTCCGCCGTCCGAGGCGATGAAGCGTTCCAACTTCGAGGATATGACGCCGATTTTTCCAAATGAGCGCCTGCGTCTGGAACGGGATCCCAGAGGCATTGCGATGCGCATCGTAGATCTGTTTTCCCCGATTGGTAAGGGACAGCGCGGTATGATCGTATCTCCGCCCAAAGCGGGCAAGACGACACTTTTGAAAGACATTGCGAGATCGATTTTGAGAAATAATCCGGAGATGCGGATACTGATTCTTCTGATCGATGAACGTCCGGAAGAAGTCACGGATATCAAAGAGGCGATCTGCGGAGAAAATGTGGAAGTGATCTATTCTACATTCGACGAGACTCCGGAACATCACAAGAGAGTGTCGGAGATGGTGATTGAGCGGGCCAAACGACTGGTGGAGCAGAAACAGGATGTGGTTATACTGCTGGACAGCATTACGAGACTCGCGAGGGCATATAATCTTACGGTTCCGCCAAGCGGCCGTACTTTGTCCGGCGGTCTGGATCCGGCGGCTCTGCATATGCCGAAGCGCTTCTTCGGCGCAGCCAGAAATATGCGGGAAGGAGGCAGTCTGACGATCCTGGCGACTGCACTGGTTGATACCGGCAGCAAGATGGATGATGTGGTCTATGAGGAATTCAAGGGTACCGGCAACATGGAACTGGTTCTCGACCGCAAACTGTCAGAACGACGTGTATTTCCGGCCATTGATATCCCGAAGTCCGGCACAAGACGCGAGGATCTGCTGTTAAACCGGGAAGAGCAGGAAGCCATGTATATCATGCGCAAGGCGCTGAATGGAATGAAGTCTGACGACGCGGTTGAGAATATTATGAATATGTTCGTTCATACCCGCGATAATCATGAACTGGTGACGCGTGTGCGCCGGCAGAAGTTTATATAAAAAAATCTGTCAAGCGTTTTTGAAAATGTCCTGAAAAATTTTTGTTACCATTCACAGCCGATTTTTAAAGCACGCCAAATATCCAGAGTTTTT